>NZ_WTKX01000020.1:0-98127 GCF_011378755.1 Pseudoalteromonas sp. Z1A2
ATGAAGTAAATTTAAATCCAGAGAAAAAAGAAGCAATGCGGGCGGCATAAAATTTAATTTGATGCGACAACTAACTTGAAAAACTCCGTCATTTTCTTCTCTTTCACTTCTCCTTGTGAGTAATATTTTTAAATACTGTTATTCACAAAGAGGTTTAGAGGCGCTGCGTTTTTAGAGTAAGTGATTGTATAAAAATAGTATTCAAATACGAGTAAGCACTGGTTTTTACCTTCTCATTTTCTTCTCTTTCACTTCTCCTTGTGAATAATATTTTTAAGTACTGTTATTCACAAGAAGGTTTAGAGGCGCTGCGCTTTTAGAGTAAGTGATTGTATAAAAAGAGTATTCAAATACGAGCAAGCACTGGTTTTTACCTTCTCATTTTCTTCTCTTTCACTTCTCCTTGTGAGTAATATTTTTAAATACTGTTATTCACAAAGAGGTTTAGAGGCGCTGCGGCTTTAACGTGAGCAAGCTCTAAACCCACAACACATCTACTTTTCTCCTGTGGCGATGGGTAATGAATCACTTGCACCCCACTCACTCCACGAGCCATCATAAACGCTTAAATTACTGTAACCACATTCGGTAGCAAATAACGCTAAAGCACACGCTGTAATACCTGAGCCACAGCTAAACTGTAACTGCCGCGCATCATCAACCACGTCACTAAATATCGCTTTAATTTCGGCAAGTGGTTTGGCTTCACCTTTATTAAGTAAATCCATAAAAGGCAACGAGCGACTATTTGGGATATGCCCGCTACGCATGCCTTTTCGGGGTTCACTTTCTTCGCCTGTAAAACGCTTATAAGCACGTGCATCTACCAATACAATGCTGGGCTCATCAATTGCGTCAACCACTTGTTGGCTATTGATAAAATACTCAGGATTATAGCTTGCCGTAAAATCACCTTTACCTAACGATTTACTATAACCTTGCTGTGTGGCGTAACCACTCTCTAACCACTTTTTAAGGCCACCACTGAGTACTTTTACGTTGTGATGCCCCATAGCTTTAAACATCCACCACGCCCTTGCTGCGCTAAATAAACCGCCATCTTCGTATACAACTATGAACGAATCGTTATTTACGCCTGCATTTTGCATAACATGAGTAAATTGCTGCTCGCTGCATACCGTACTTGGTAAGGGGTTAGATCTATCGGCCAACTCATTTTTTATGTCAAAACGTTTAGCGTTGGGCAGCATTGCTTGTGGCGAATAAGTACCCAAAACACCTGGGCGCAGCATACCTGCATCAAATATCACTAATGCAGGATTATTAAGTTGATCGTGTAATTGCTGACAGCTAATTAGGTTTTTCACTACGATTCCTTATCACCATGATATTTAGCAAACTCATCATTACCCGTAAAACGCGCTTCAATCGCTTTAATGTGTTTATCTTCAGTGTGTTTCCAAACGCCAGGAATACAATATACATGTTCAATAAAGCTAAAAAACTTATCCTTTAATAATGTATTTGGTTGCCAGCCCTGCATTACTTCGTTCAGATTTGCTGCAAGCTGCTCTGCAGTGCTCGCATGCTTTACCAAACCCTCAATGTTGTAACAGGCTTGTCCAAGAGTTAAAACTCGTTTATTTAGCAGTAATGCTTCTAAGCCGACCGTTGAATTAATCGTTAATACGGCTTCTGCGCACTTAATCAAATCACTCGTTTGATTTCCATTAGCAAAAATTGCAATCGGATCTTTTTCATAAAGATGAGCGTAATGTTTATGCCACGACGGATGCTCTTTAAAAACCACTTTTAAACTTGGATCATTTAAGCTTTTGACGGCTTTAATCACCTCGTCGTAAAACATGTCCATAGAGTTTATCCACGGAGAAAAGCTAGCTAATTGAGTATCGTGAGGTACTTGAAAAGGCGCAAATATATAGCGTTCTGGCACATCGGCGCACTCAAATTCACAGCGCTTTTTATGATCAGCTCTTGGAATTAAATCCGGCGCAGAAAAGTTTAACTTATTTTGTGGGTCAAAATTTAGGTAAAAAGAAGGGTCACGGCTTAACGACGCATTATAGTTAATACCATTAGGGTCTAAACTGCTTGTACCGGGTAGTAAACCATTTTCATAATAAAACTGCTTTACACCTAATGCTTTTGCAGCCATAGCAACGGTTGTATTTGGAAGTTTATTGCCGTTCCAAATGACAATGTATTCAGGATTAGTCTCGGTTAATAAGGCTAAATACTTGGCGTATCGTAATCGTTCAAATAAAACTAAACCAGCACTATAAACCGCAGTAACGATAGAATTATTCCAAGTTGTATTACGTGCTCTTTTACGTTTTAGTTGAGAGTTTACTACACCAGTAAAATTAACTTGGAACGCATCTATTAAATATTTCACAGCAGAAAGCTTAGGCGCTCCCATGATGTGTAATTGGCAATTCATCGACAATCTTTTGATTATTTTTTTATAGTATTTTGCGTGTACATTTTTGCGAGAAATAAATAGATAAGCCATACAAGCTATATTTGCCAATTGTTGTTTTTATGAAATAATTCTATGTGGACAATGCAATCAAAGCAAGGTTCCCTTTACTTAATAATTACTTTGAAAGCTTTATAGTTACATTTTTATAATTTCATCACGAAGTGGCGCCATTCTAGAAAGAATATCGTTTTGTAAGCTATGGCTAACATCTTGCTCATTCATTGCATTTATAAGCAAATCAACAACATGATTAAAATCTTTCTCTGTAATATGCATACCAGTATGAATTGCCACCATAGAGTCACCATCGTATGTACACGGGCCCTCTACTAACATGCACATATGATTAATAAATCCTTGGCGGAAATGCGCTATATTACTGTGTTCAAAGTAATGAATTATCTGCTCGTCATTGCCTATTTGATAGATAAAGCTATCAACAATTCTGCCTATCCCAGCTTTACCATCCAGCTTTTGATAAAGTGAGAGCTTAGTAGAATTTGCACACCCACTAAGCAACCCTAAACAAATCAAAAAAATACCAACGCTTTTCATTACCAATACCCTGTAACCGATAAATACCAACCTGTTTGATCGTCAGCCCCTGCAATGCTTCCTAAATCAAGGTAAGCCGCAGTCACACTCACATGCTTGTTAGGCATCCACGCTACAAATAAGTCTTTCCAATCTTGTTCGCCTAAGTTTAAGTTATTTGATTTTTGACGATACTCAACACCTACGGCTATTTCGCGACTCAAAAATAGTGCTGTGCTGCCTTCAAATAATACTTTTCCGCTAGTATTTTCTCCACCGTAACCAAGTAAACCAAGTTGATTAGCTTCACTGTATCTTGTAGTTACGTTCCAAAACCAGTTATAGCCAGCAATAGCCCCTAAATGTAATTTACTAGCAGCGAGGTAGTAGTCAGTACCGCTAGTCTCTTCTGCGCCTACAAGTGTTGCAATACTGCCATCATCCAGTGATTTATGCTGAATCCCTAAGCTAAGCTGTGGCCAATCACTGTAAACAATATCGCCGTACAAACGTATTTTAGCACCTGTAATTGATTGCTCTATTTCAGCATCAAGTGCTGGTACATCAAAGCGCTGTTGGGCATAACTAAGCTCAACACGATTAAATAAATTAAGTTGTGCACCACATACGTCAAGTGTGTAGTCGGTTACATCTGCGCGACTACAAAAGCCATTTACCGAAAATTCATCATCACTTGCGTACCCAGCAAGTTGTGCCCACGGTACAATCCCCCCGCCGCCACTGCCTTCAATTTGAGAAACTCCCGGCGTAGCTAGCAGTTTTCCATTGCTTGCAATGCTCGGCACACTAACTATTAAAAACAAACTTGCTAATAAGTATTTAATTTTTTGCATAGTATTCCTCCAGCCATTCTTCTAATAGTTCTGCTTTTAAAGGCCTACTTAAGTAATAGCCTTGTGCATGGTCGCACTGCATGCCTCTAAGTAAATTTAATGAGCCAAGCGTTTCAACCCCTTCAGCTACAACCGAGAAACCTAGCTGATGTCCCAACGTAATTGATGATTGCACTATAAATTGATCTTTTTGCGATTCATCAAGTTTTAGGATAAAGCACTTATCTAGCTTAAGCTCATCAATAGGCAGCATTTTTAATCTACCAAGTGATGTTTGCCCTACACCATAATCATCTAATGATATTTTAACGCCAATTGCCTTTAGGTTTTCGAGCGCTTTAATACCTTTTTCTTCGTTTTCGATCATATCGCGCTCAGTAAGCTCAATAGTGATCAGCTTAGAATCTAATTTGTACTTTTTAAGCGTGCGAACTAATGCAGCGTGAAAGCCCGGAAATGCTATATCTTGCGCAGATACATTTATTGCAGCCTGTAAGTTTATATTTTTAGACTGCCAATCAGCTACTTGTGCTATAACCGTATTAACAACCCACCCAGTAAGCTCAACAATAAGCCCCGACTGCTCGGCTAAGTCAATAAACAGTTCAGGATTAACCCAGCTACCATCTTTTCGCTGCCAGCGAATAAGCGACTCAACTTTATCTATTTTTTGCGATTTCAAATGTAATTTTGGCTGATAAGTCATAAACAATTGACCATCGTCATCACTAATAGCCTGCTTTAGTTCATCAAGCATTATTAAGCGCTCTAAGTGCGCTTCGTCTTCGCCATTTTGATAGTAATGTATGCTCTCTTGTGTGTTTGCAGCACTTTCAACTGCAATTAGCACACGGCGCATTAAGTCATCACTTGCAATACCTTGTGTAGGATACTGCACAATGCCTGCACTAAAGCGTAAGTTAATTTTTAGTTTTTGAATGGTGTAGCACGCTTGTAATTGTGCCATTAAGCCAACAATACCGCTTTTGTGTTCACGCGCTGCCGCAGTCGGAAACACAGTTAAAAACTCATCGCCGCCAATACGGGCATGAAAGCCCCCTAACTCATCCGAAAACTCACTTATTCTGCAAGCAACGGCCTTTAGGCAGTCATCACCAATGCGCGGACCGAGCTTATCGTTTATATGGCGAAGACCTTTTATGTCTATTGCAACGAGCGTGTACTCGGCTGATGAATCTAACTCATCATCAAGCACCTCAAGCATTGCTGAGCGGTTATAAAAGCCTGTTAGGGAGTCGTGACGGGCTTGAAAGCTAATTTGTTGCTCGCGCTGATTAATATCATTACCCATGCTATCAAACGCTGCGACTAGCGTGTCTATTTCGGTACTTTGCCTTTGGCCTTTAAATTCAAAAGCATAATTCCCTTGTGCAAATTGCCTTGCTATTACAGCTAGTTGAGTAAGTGGCGTAGTTAAATTATTTGCAAATATGCTGCTTGTAATAACACCTACAAACATAGTTAAAATAGCTAAAATAATAAGTGTAAAAAGCAGTTTTTCGAAATCACTATAACTTTGTGTTAAATCGGCACTCAGCAAAATAATTATGGGATGGGTCAACAACGATGGTAAATCTATTTCTCGGTTACGAAACACTAAATACTCACCAAAAAACCGCGATGTGGTTACGGTACTAAAATAGCTAACAGGTTCAAATTGCTCAGGACGATTAGCTAATGAGCTAATAACAATATCGTCAGCACTGCCTATAAAACTTACATCCATGCCTGTTAAGCTTTTTAGTTCATGGGCTACATTGTCGTCAATTTTAAAGCCCACCAAACTATAGGCTACTGTACGTGGCGCTTTTACAGGTAATAAAATAATTTGATACAGCTCGTTATTAAGCACCACAAAACTAGACTCTTCTGGCGCACTTAAAAGCTCTTCCATCAAGGGCTTTAAGTTGTGTGCAAAAACGTCTTCGTCAGTATTGGCGGAAATTAGCTTACCCGATAAATCAAGTAACAACATTAATTCGGCATCAATACGCTGACTGTGATTAAACAACACGCTGCTGATTGTACCTGCATCTCGCGTTGCTACAGCTTGCTTAAAACCAAAATCGGAGGTGAGTACTTTTGCAGCGGTTAACAGTAGGCTTTCTTTTGACTTTAAATATTGCTTATAAACATTTTGCGCTACGGTAATATCTTGATTTACTTTTTCTTCTTGAAATTTACTCGTAGACCACCAAAAACTAAACAAGCTGACCATAGTGGTTAATAACACTAAGCCAACACATAAAATGGTTATGCGATTTCGTAAACTATTAGTCATTACCAGCCTTAAACTTACTACCAAAGGTATTTCTGGGTGCTGGAGTTGATGTGTTTACTGTTATCTGTAACTGTTTTTGAGAATTAATTGTTATCATTTTTTTATTCTCCAATGGTGCTGTTTGTAATGGATGCCACACACTCACTTGTGCAGGCAGTGTATTAATAGGCAAATTTACATAGCCTTTTTTATCTGTTTTATATACGAATTCGCTGTTAGCTACATAAATATAGCCAACCATAGAGTCATGTATATTACACCCCAAAACAACAACCCCTTGTTGCTCAAACGTAATGGGCTCTTTTGGTTGGCCTGAATATAATCTTAGTTGAAAAGGCTTAGCTTGTGAAAAAGAATAAACATGATGGCGAATATTATCGCTGTTAGGAAAGTTAACTTTTTGACCCTGTTGTACAACTAATAATTCGGGTAAAAACTGCTTATGGACTTGATCCATTATAGCAATGGGCAAATTTGATGGTGTGGCTTGTTTACCAGCAATATTAAGCTCAACCACAGCACCTGATAACTTTTGGCCGTGTTGATCTTCTATTACTAATTCAATATTCGCACTTAAAGCAAACTGACTAAAAAACAAACCTATAGCTAAAAAGTAATGACTTTTAGCAAACTTTTGCAATGCCCGTTCAAACATAACAATACCTAAACATTAATGTTAGGTTAAGTTAATTAGAGACGAGCACTAATTGCAAGAATTATAGCCCAGTAACTAAAAATAAAGATTTATTTACCGGCTTTATTAGCACTTAAGTGCTGTTATTTAACAATTAATCCGTAATCGTTATCTAAAATAGTAATAACTTCTTGGCGAGGATCTTCAGGGATCACGATATCTCTGCCAACAATTTTACTCGCTATGCCAACATAGGTATTTGACACTTCAAGCATTACTGATTCTGGTAAAATATAATCTTTAGCTAACTGCTCACGCTCACTCATGCGATCTTTATTTAATAATACGTCGCTCTCTGGCACGTTATTAATCAGTAATTGACGAAAGCCTTCTTTAGAATTTTCAACAATTTTACCGTCTTTGTAAGCGGCTTCATCCCAAATACGTGACGAATCAGGCGTGCCTACTTCATCAATATATATAAGCTGTTGCGCGCCATTTAAATCCTCTACATAACCAAACTCAAATTTAGTATCTACAAAAATTTGGTCAAGCTTCGCTAGTTCATCACTAATTAATTTAAAACCTTCAACTAACAGTTTTTCGTATTTGGTTACATCATCTGCCGATTTAAAGTTAAATACATCTAAGTTATTAGTAATATTAGCGCGAGTAATATTTACATCATCAACAGGCGGAATATCAGCAACGCCTTCAATAATACCTTTTGTTGACGGCGTAATTAAAACGTTATCAAGCTTTTGGTTCGCTTTTAAACCCTCTGGTAATTCAATACCACAAAAGTTACGTATGCCTTTAGCGTAATCGCGCCACATGCTACCCGTAATATATTGGCGAGCAATTGCCTCTACCTTCACTGTACTGGCTTTACGTACAATCCACACATACGGATGCGGAATATCTACAATATGATTGCCCGCAAGACCCGCTTTATCAAATAACTTAAACCAATGGGCTGCCACTGAGTTTAGCGCTATACCTTTACCTGGTACGCCATTTAAACCGTTTTCGCCCTGCCAAATGCAATCAAATGCAGAAATTCGGTCTGAAATAACCATAATAGCAAGCTCAGTACCTGTCGGTACTTGGTAGCCTTTATCTTTAATTAATCGTGCGCTGTCTTCATCAGTTAACCAATAAACTGAACGAACTTTACCGCTGTGTACTTCACCTTTGGTACGAATGGGTAAATCATCGTTTACGTCTAAAACTTTATAGCTAGTCATGCTATCTCCGGGGTTAGGGATGCTCTTTGAGCAAAGTATGGTATGGGGTTATATGGGCTGTATAATAATCTAGCCAACCTCAAAGCTCAATCGGATGCTTAAAACAAATAAAGGCATATATTTATAAGCGAGTCGCAATGGGGTAAACTTAATGTGCTAACCAGCCTGAGGAGATAGCTTGAACTACTTAACTGCCACTAAAAATAAAAAATACTTAATGTATATTTCTCAGAATTATTCATACGCTATCTTGAGACCTTTGCAGGCGCAAATATTGACACATGGTGGTGAAGTACGCTGGTTTTTAGCGGGTAGCGAAGTAAACCCCGATTTTTTATCCACAGACGAGCCACGTTTACATACCATAAAAGATGTAAAAAGCTGGGCTCCAAACATTACGTTTATACCGGGTAATATAGTACCTAGCTTTATTCCAGGTAAAAAAGTAGCTGTATTTCATGGTTTTAATTCTGAAAAGCGCAGCTCTGAAGGTAATCGTGGTCATTTTACTATTCGTGGTTGTTACGATTTATATTGTACGCAAGGCCCAAATACAACAACCCGATTTAAAGAGCTAGCTAAGCAGCATGGTTTCTTTAAAGTAACTGAAACTGGCTGGCCAACACTCGATCCACTTTTTAGTAACACTTCAAATAATCCTTATGTAAGCGACGACCCTCGCCCTACTTTACTTATATGCTCTACTTTCTCACGAAAGCTATCACTTGCTCCTAAATTATATGAGCAAATAAAACATTTTAGTGAGCAAGGTAAGTGGCGTATTTTGATGCAGTTTCATCCTAAAATGCCTGCCGAATGGGTTAATAAATATAAAGCGCTGAGTAACGAAAATCTAACATTTATTGAAACCGATAACGTTTTGCCGTTACTGCAAGCTGCTGATGTTATGCTGTGCGATACATCGTCAGTTCTTTTAATGTTTTTACTACTACGTAAACCGGTAGTCACGTTTTGTAATCAAAAACCACTTCCTCATTTACTTGATATTACCGACGCAGATGAAGTAGAAGCAGCTATTGAACACGTGCTTACTAAACCTAGTGATTTAATGCAAAATATTGAAAGCTATTGCCAGGAACTTCATCCGTATACCGATGGCCAATCTAGCCAACGCGTATTAAATGCAGCTAATGAATTTTTACAAAGTAACGAAAAACTAAAACCCAAGCCATTAAATATAATAAGACAGCTAAAAATGCGTAAAGATCTAAACTACTGGGGTTGGTAATCGGATAATGATAAACCTGAAAAACGTAACTTTTAAGTGGCATAAAAGCGATAGCTCACCCACGCTCAACATAAAAGAGTTAGTTATAGAAAAAGGTGAGCATATTTTTTTACACGGTCCTAGTGGCTCAGGTAAATCGACCTTATTAGCGATTCTTGCTGGCATTAATACAGCCACCAGCGGTGAGGTATCAATTTTAGACCAAAACCTAACTACATTAAGCAATACCACCCGTGATGTTTTTAGAGCGGATCACATTGGCTACATTTTTCAAAACTTTAACCTGCTTCCTTATTTAACTCCTATTGAAAATATAACGCTTGGGTGTGAGTTTTCAAAAAGCCGAAAACAAAAAATATTAAAGAAATCATCAAATAAAAACTCTGCCTTACAAAAAGAAGCGATACGGTTATTAAATGCTTTAGGCCTTACTGCCCAGTATCACCATAAAGATGTAGCGACACTGAGTATTGGACAGCAACAGCGCGTTGCTGCCGCTCGCGCATTTATAGGCAGCCCTGAACTAATAATTGCTGATGAGCCCACATCTGCACTCGATACAAATAACCGTGAGAGCTTTATAAAGCTACTGTTTGAACAAGCAAAGTTATCTAATAGTACGCTGGTATTTGTGAGCCACGATGAAACACTAAAGCCTTTATTTAACCGCTCCATTGATCTTATAAATTTGCAGGAGCAGGTATGATTCTCGCTAAACTTGCTTACAAAAGCTTATTAAATCGCCGCGCAAGTGTACTGCTTACATTATTTACTATCGCAATTAGTGTAATGCTACTTTTGAGTATTGAACGTGTACGAATTGATGCTAAAAGTAGTTTTAGTAATACTATTTCGGGCACTGATTTAATTGTTGGTGCGCGTACCGGCGATATACAGTTGCTGCTTTCGTCAGTATTTAGAATTGGCCATACTAATAACGGCGTAAGTTGGAAAAGTTATCAATACATAACAAGTCAGCGAGGCGTAAAATGGAGCATACCTATAAGCCTAGGCGACAGCCATAAAGGCCAAGCGGTACTAGGCACAACACTTGATTACTTTAGCCATTATCGCTTTGCAAAAAAACAAAATTTAACCTTTAACAAAGGCCACCCTTTTGCCGCAATTAACGAAGTGGTGCTAGGTAGCGAAGTTGCAAATAAACTAGGCTACAAACTTAACGACTCTATTGTTATATCGCACGGCATGGGGAACACCAGTTTTCATCATCATGACGATAACCCATTTAAAGTCGTCGGCATTTTAAACCCAACAGGCACGCCAGTTGATAAAACGCTGCACATTCCTTTGGCTGCAATCGATTTAATTCACGGCGGTAAAGCGAGCCTTGAGCATGAGCATGAGCATGAGCATGAGCATGAGCATGAGCATGAGCATGAGCATGAGCATGAGCATGACGAACATAACAACCTAGTCGGTCACCCAAAGCAAATTACAGCATTTTTAATGGGATTTAACTCGCCTTTGTATACATTACAAATTAGGCGCAATATAAATCAATATAAGCCAGAAGCCCTGCTTGGCATTATGCCAACCGTAACACTTAAAGAGTTATGGGAAATGCTCGCCATAGTAGAAAAAATACTATTACTATTCTCAGCTGTTGTCGTGTTAGTTAGCTTACTTGGTATGTTAACGACATTGCTTGCAAACCTGAGCCAGCGACGTCGCGAACTTGCTATATTGCGCTCAGTAGGCGCTCGCCCTTGGCATTTATTTACACTTATTAGTATTGAGTCATTACTGACCACTTTACTTGGTTGCCTAGTAGGTAGTGCGCTTTATTACTTAGTTATTTTTTCAGCCAGCGGTTACTTACAAAGCCATGCCGGTATAAGCGTAAATATCACAATGCTCTCTTACTATGAACTGGGCTTAATCGGGGTTATTATGGCCGCAGGTTTTGTTATTGGCTTAATACCCGCTACTCGCGCTTATTTTTATTCACTCAGCGATGGCATGAGTATAAAAGCATAATTTTTAGGTATTTTATGACATTTTTTAAAACAGCTTTTCAATACATTGCTGCTATTAGCTTATTATTTATAAGCGTAGCGAGCTATGCCAATCCACCAAAAGAAATTTTTTGGGAAGACTTAATTCCCAAAGGTCATATGCAAATAGACACTCAAGCACAAGCTAATCACGAAGGCAGCGATCAAAACTGGGTGCAACCCGATTTAGATGCTCCAGTGGTAAAAGCGCTTGATGGTCAATCGGTAAGTTTGCCAGGTTTTGTTGTGCCACTTGAGGGCGATAGCGAAGTCATTACTGAGTTTTTACTCGTGCCTTATTTTGGCGCCTGTATACACGTACCACCACCACCGCCAAATCAAATAGTCCATGTAACGATTAAAGGTGGTGTGCCTATAGATAGTCTTTACGACGCAATCGTTGTAACCGGAATAATAAGCACAGAAACATGGTCGGGCGAAATCGCGCAGGTAGGATATAAAATGAAGGCAGTCGGTGTAGCACCGTTCGAGCTTTAAAATAAAGGGCCCGCTTTTAGAGCTGGCCCTTAAATCTCATTAAATTTAGAGTCAGTAAAATTCAAATAACTACTTTTGGCAATTTGAGCAAAAAATAGTACTGCGTTGCCCTAATCTAATTTCTTCTAATTCGTTTTCGCACGTCATACATGGCTTACCTTTGCGCCCATATACTAATAACTCTTGGGCAAAATACCCAGGCTTACCATCACTTTGTGCAAAGTCTTTAAGCGTTGTACCACCTTGTGTAATAGCCGCCGCAAGCGTGTCTTTTATAATAGGGATAAGTGCTTGATAACGTTTGAGCGATACTTTTCCCGCTTCTCGCTTTGGATGTATACCCGCTTTGAATAACGATTCATTCGCGTAAATATTACCAACACCAACCACCACTGCGTTATCCATAATAAATTGCTTTACGGGTACTTTTTTATTGCGCGATTGTTCGTACACGCGTTTAGCAAAAAAATCATCGGTAAGCGGCTCAGGACCAAGCTTAGAGAGTAGCTTATGCACTTCACCGGGCTCTTGCCATAAGCAACAACCAAAACGACGAGGATCGTTTAAGCGCAGCGCTTTACCGTTGCCAAAAATAAACTCTACATGGTCATGCTTTTTAAGCGGCTCACTTTTATCTACTACACGCAAATTACCTGACATACCCAAATGTAAAATAGTGCTCCCAAGCTCACAATGTAAAAGTAAATATTTAGCTCGTCGCTCAATACTTGTAACAATTAGCCCTTCAAGTTGATACACATCATCGGGCACTGGCCAGCGCATACTGGCATTGTAAATATTTACCTTTGTAACAACTTGGTTTTGTACGTGGGGAGTGATACCCATTCGGCTCACTTCTACCTCTGGTAATTCAGGCATTAATTAGACTCACTTTGTGAAAAATCAAAACTAGGGAATAACTGCTGAGCAGTTTTTAAATCGAGTGCGAGTATTCGCTGGCTTCTCTTTTCGAGTAAATAATATTGTCCATCGCCTTTGTAGAGCAAATAAACCCACGGCATACTTTCGCCAGCCAACTCAAATGTAGCAACGTATAAAGGTGCATTAGGATTAAAAACAACAGACTCATTAACCCCCATTAGCGCCGCACTTTGCCATTGGTTAACTAAATCACTAAGCTGCTGCTCAGAAGCTTTCCACACGAGCGGTATATCTTTTTGTAGTGGTGTTGTACGCCAACTTGTTCCTATTCGCTCAATTTTTTGATCAACAAATTGCAGTGTAAGTACAAAACTTTGCTGGGGGAGTACAGCTTGTAACGCTGGTTTATCCTCCCCTCCTAAAAATTGCTTATGCCAGCCATTTAAAAAGAAGATCATAATCAACATCGAAAATATTATAACGTTGTTCCAACCTTTACGGCCCAGTCGCATATAAATACACCTAATAAATTCAAGATTTTAAAGTGTAACTAAAACTTAATTGCGCTGTCTATATGTTAAAGGCCGCAGACTTTGTTAGAATATCGGCAAATTTAAAGGAGTTCCGTCAATGTCTATGTATGTAGTGGGCCATAAAATCCCAGATTCAGATTCTATTTGTGGTGCAATTGCACTGGCTTATTTAAAAAACCAAATTGATGAGCCAGCAATTCCAACTCGTCTTGGTGAAGTTTCACCTGAAACTCAATTTATCCTTGATAGATTTGGTTTTGAAGCACCAGAGCTTAAGTTAAGCTACGCTGGTGAAGATGTGTATATTGTAGATCACACAGAAAAAACACAAGCACCTGATGATATCGACCAAGCTCGCGTTGTTGGTGTGGTAGATCACCATAAATTAGGTGACTTAACATCATCGACTCCGCTTGAATGTTGGATTCGTCCTGTTGGTTGTTCAAACACCATTATTAAAATGATGTATGACTTCTACAACGTAGAAATCCCTAAAGACATCGCTGGTATCATGATGTGTGCAATTTTAAGCGACACAGTTATATTTAAATCGCCAACATGTACCACAGCCGATATTAAATGTGTTGAAGCGCTAGCTGAAATTGCAGGCATCGAAGACTTTAAAGAACTTGGTATGGATATGTTCCGCGTTAAATCTGCGGTAGAAGACACACCAGCACGTGATTTAGTAATGCGTGACTTTAAAGATTTCAACATGAACGGTAACCTAGTAGGCATTGGCCAGCTAGAAGTAATCGACCTTGCTGTTTTTGACGATATTAAAGCAGACCTTGCAGCCGATATTGCTAAGCTAAAAGTTGAGGGCAACCGCCACTCTGTATTTTTACTGCTTACCGATATAATGAAAGAAGGCTCAGAAATGCTAATTGTATCTGACGATGCAAACTTAGTTGAGCAGGCTTACGGTGTAAAACCAGAGAATGATAAAGTATGGTTAGATGGTGTACTGAGCCGTAAAAAGCAAGTAGTACCACCACTACAAGATGCATTCACAAAAATCTAATGATACCAATTTTATTAAAAACATGATTATTTTATCGCATTAAATAAATCACTAATTTAATGCTATTGGTATAACGTTTTTTGATTTAAAAGCCTTGTTGGTTATGCCAACGAGGTTTTTTTATGTCAATTCGCTAATCATAGTTTAAAAACAAAAAACCCAGCCTAAGCTGGGTTTTTAAATTCTAAAAGAAGAACTAAAATTACTTAATTTTAGCTTCTTTAAAAAGAACATGTTTACGAATCTTTGGATCAAACTTTTTGATTTCCATCTTCTCAGGCATGTTACGTTTGTTTTTGTCAGTAGTGTAGAAAAAACCAGTACCGGCAGTTGAAACTAAACGGATTTTATCGCGCATGATTCAGATCCTTAAACTTTAACGCCGCGAGCACGGATTTCTGTAAGAACCGTGTCGATGCCTTTTTTATCGATAATACGCATACCTTTAGTAGTAGTGCGTAATGTTACAAAACGTTTTTCACTTTCAACCCAAAAACGGTGTGTTTGTAGGTTAGGTAGGAAACGACGTCTAGTCGCGTTTCTCGCGTGTGAACGGTGATTACCAACCGCTGGACGCTTACCTGTAACTTGACATACTTTAGACATGTCTATATATCTCCAATAACTTCGCTCGAGCTTAATTTAATCTAAGGCCGTGTATTTCCGCCCTAGAGATAAATCGAAGGGCGCTCTTTATACAGCTTTTACAGGCAAAGATCAAACACTGATCTATCCAATCAGCTCATATATGTAAATTTGATAGCGGCTAATTATAAAGATCGAATGCCCTTAGGGAAAGTAAAAACTGCATTTAAATTAAACTAATTTGCCAAAACACGTTAAACAGCTCATTTTTAACACACTTATGTGTCTAACAAAGCTAAATCAGGCCTCGCTCGGCAAACGAAACACAGGTTTCTCCACCAACAATGATGTGATCGAGCACACTTATGTCGACCAATTGCAGTGCTTGCTGCAATTTATTCGTAATAAGTTTGTCTGCTTGGCTCGGTTCTGCAATACCACTTGGGTGATTATGCGCAAAAATAACAGCGGCTGCATTATTTTTAAGGGCAGCCTTTACCACTTCACGCGGATAAACACTGGCAGAATTAATTGTGCCATAAAAAAGTATTTCGTCTTTTACTAATCTATTTTGGCTATCTAGGTATAACACCATAAATACTTCTTGTTGCAAGCCTCGCATTTGAATTGTTAGATAGTCATAAACTGAGTTAGGCGAATTAAACACTGCATCTCGTTGGCAACGCTCCTGCATATAACGTTGGCTTAGCTCTAATACAGCTTGTAGCTGCACATACTTAGCGGTCCCTAACCCCTTTTGAGAGCAAAACTCCTCAATACTGGCATTAAACAAATTATGTAGGGTTTTATTTTCATTTAATAGATGCTGAGCCAACTCAATTACATTCATTCCTGGTAACCCTGTTCGTAAAAATATGGCAAGGAGCTCAGCATCAGTAAGCGCTTTAGCTCCTTTGGAGATGAGTTTTTCACGAGGTCGAAGTGAGTTTGGAAGTGAAGTAAGTTGCATTGTTCATCCTTGAGAGGCGAAAGTGTCTTATAAATGTAATGCAAATTTAAAATTTAGCCTGTTATTTCGAATTAAAAAACTTCGCTGTACGGGTAAAGATTTGTTATTTTAAGCCCAATATTTAATAAAAACTGATGAACATTCATGACTAACTTAACAAACAAAAAAATTGTACTAGGTATTACCGGCGGTATTGCAGCTTATAAATGCGCAGAACTCGTTAGGCGATTAAAAGACGCTGGTTGTGAAGTAAAAGTAGTTATGACTGAATCAGCTAAACACTTTATTACACCACTGACCATGCAAGCCGTTAGTGGAGAAACAGTCTCTGACTCATTACTAGACCCTTCTGCCGAAGCTTCAATGGGGCATATTGAATTTGCAAAATGGGCTGACTTAATTTTAGTTGCCCCAGCTACCTGCAATATTATTGCAAAAATGGCAGCGGGCATTGCTGACGACCTACTAACGACGTTACTGCTAGCAACGCCTGCAAAAGTAGCTGTAGCACCTGCCATGAACCAGCAAATGTATGCACACGCAGCTACACAAGCAAATTTAGCCACATTAAAAGCACGTAACGTACTTATTTGGGGCCCAGGTAAAGGTGAGCAAGCGTGTGGTGATATAGGCGCTGGACGCATGTTAGAGCCACATGAGCTAGTTGCGCTATGTATAGCAAAAGAGCAACCGCAACTACTTGCAGGAAAAACAATTACAATAACGGCAGGCCCAACGCGTGAGCCTCTCGATCCGGTACGTTTTATATCAAATCACAGTTCTGGAAAAATGGGTTATGCACTAGCAGAAGCAGCTTTGCAATTCGGTGCTAAGGTTAATTTAATTTCGGGCCCTGTCACTATAAAAGCCCCAACTGGCGTAAACCTTATTAATATAGAAAGCGCTGAGGAGCTATTAACTGAGTCACTTACCTATGCATCACAATCTGATGCTTTTATAGGTTGCGCTGCTGTTGCGGATTATCGAGCTGCAAACATTGCGACTCAAAAAATGAAAAAGCAAGGCGACGAACTCACCCTTACTTTAACTAAAAACCCTGACGTAATTGCAGCTATTGCAAACCTTACACAAAACCGCCCCTATACGGTTGGATTTGCCGCCGAAACTCAAAATGTAGAAAGCTATGCTAAAGGTAAACTACAAAATAAAAATCTAGATATGATTTGCGCTAATGACGTATCAAAAAGTGGCTTAGGGTTTAATTCCGATCATAATGCTTTAACACTGTACTGGCACAATGAACAACTAGAATTACCAACAACAAGTAAAGTAGAAATAGCTCGCAAGGTGATCGAACAGCTGGCTAAACATCTATAAAAAGGCTGGAAACAAACTGAATAAAACATTAACATACGCCAATCATTTGAACAAAAAATGACTAGGGTTCTTAACTGCGCCACTAAGAATAACTAATAAAAAGGAATGTTCATGCCTGCGACAAAAAGAAGTAATCGCAAAGAGCAAATACTGCAAGCACTCGCACAAATGTTAGAAACTAATTTAGGACAACGCATCACCACAGCAAAACTAGCTGCTGAGGTGGGTGTGTCTGAAGCCGCGCTATACCGTCATTTTCCGAGCAAAGCGCGTATGTTTGAGGGCTTAATTGAGTTTATTGAAGATACCCTTTTATCTCGTATAAATATTATTATTGAAAACGAAAAAGAAAGCCAAACGCGCATTTATAACATTCTATTATTACTTCTAACCTTTGCTGAAAAAAACCCAGGTATTACTCGTATTTTAACGGGCGATGCTCTGCAAGGTGAGCAAGAACGTTTACGCGAACGTGTACAAACCTTGTTTGAAAAACTAGAAACTCAGTTTAAACAAGTGCTTCGTGAGCGCAAATTACGTGAAGGTAAAAACTTTCAAAGTGATGAGCTTACACTTGCAAACTTTTTACTTGCCTACGTTGAAGGCAAAATGAATCAGTTTGTACGTAGCGACTTTAAAGCAAAACCTAGTGTTCAATTTGAAAAACAATGGCTTGAGCTACAAAAAATTTGGCTGTAATGTTTGCTAAATTAATAAATTGAATACTAAAAAACGACCTGCGGGTCGTTTTGTCGTATGTAGCTGCCATTTATCTGATCCGCTCGAATTATGAACCAAACTCGTTACAATGAAACAATGTCATAATACGAGAATCAATAATGAAAACAAAACTCACCTTATTAAGCACGGCACTCGTTGCCAGCTTAACTAGCACCGGCATACACGCCAAAGAATCGCTACAATTTAAAGACGTATTTAGTTTTAAATCAGCTAAAAGCACACAACTATCTGACAATGGTCAAGTACTCACTTTTAGTGCAACGCCGTATCGTGGAAATGCAACTGGTCAAGTTTACTCACTACAAAGCAATACACTCATCGCAGAAGTAGAACGCGGCACTAAGCCTCATATTAATAAAGCCGCTAACTGGGTCGCCTTTACACAAGTACCTACCTTACTTGAAAAAGAAACAACCAAAAAAAAAGACACACTTAAAAACAATCTGGTACTCGTAAACACACAATCAGGTGCCCAACAAAGCTTTGCTAATGTAAAAGATTACACGTTATCTGATGACGGTATGTGGCTTGCTTATCGTTTAAATAAAAAAGACGATGACGCAAAAGTAGAAGATAAAACCGATAGCACTAAAAACGAAGAAGACAACGCTATCACGCCCGATAAAAAAGATAAGAGCTATGCGCTTGTTATCGTAAATTTATCTGATAAACGCACTCATACAATAGAAAACGTATTTAGCTACGCTATTAACTCAGCTAACAGCCAGCTATTAGTGAGTCAAAGTTACAGCGATGGTAATAACAACCAAATAGCGTTAATTGAGCTCAGTGACTTTAATAGCAGCGTATTAATTGATGAACCTGGCGTAATCGCAAATAAAATAGCGTGGCACCCCACTGACAATATTGCAGCGTTTACATTGGGTAACTATGTAAATGATGACACGCGCCGCCGAAACTACACTTTACAGCTATATAAAAACGAGAAGCTCTCAACTATAGATTCACCTAATAAAGCATGGACGTTAGGGAAAACAGCCACCCTTGAATGGTCAGAAAATGGCGAGCGCTTATATTTTGAAAACCATCCTAAATTAGCAGCTAAAGTAAAAACTAAAGAATATACCGACGAAGCCTCACTGTACGACTTTGATACCATACGTGAGCATAAAGGTCTTAATGTATGGCACAACAACGATGCGCAAATAAAACCACGTGAAGAGCAACAATGGAACGAAGTTAATAAAAATCGCCATTACAGTGCGGTGTATCACGTTAACTCGCAAAAAGTTGCGCAACTTAGTACACCAAACATGCCTGAGGTTGCACTAAACCCTCAGCGAGATATATCTTTACTTGGCTCATCTAACATCCCCTACCTAAAAAAAATTATGTACGGCGGTTTTTTTGCTGATTACTTTGCAGTAAATATACACACCGGTAAACAAACTCCAATTATAAGTAACTACCCGTTTAGACCGAGCCTTGCCCCTAATGGTGAGTTTGCAGCTTATTTTAGCGATAGCCAAATACAGTTAAAAGATTTAAAAAATAATAAAGTAACACCGCTTACAAAAGCGATTCAGGCAACCTTTGCTGATGATAAACACGACTACCCATCTACTCAACCTGGTTATGGTTTTGCTGGTTGGATGACCGATAGCAGCCAAGTGCTTGCTTATAGTAAATACGATATTTGGGCGTTTGATGTAAAAACGCAGCAAGCTAAACGCCTAACTAATGGTAAGCAAAGCAATACGCAGTACCGTGTTATTAAGCTTGATAAAACCCAAGTGGGCTTTAAAAAAGGCGATACATTACTTGTCTCTGCTATTAACTTACAAACTAAACAAAGCGAAGTTGCAAAGCTCGACTTAACCACTAACACACTAACTAAGGTGCTTAGCGGTGATAAACGCTTTGATATGGTTAAAAAAGCCAAAAAGGCTGACAAGTACTTATTTACCTCGCAAACTTATAGCCAATTTCCTGATTACTACCAAACAGATTTTAGCTTTAGTTCACCAAAACAAGTGACCACGCTAAACCCACAAATTAGTAATTTTGCCTGGAGCGAAAAGCCAGAACTAATAAGCTATAAAGGCTTTGACGGTGAAGATTTACAAGGTGTATTAATAAAACCAGCGGGATATAAAAAAGGCGATAAAGTACCTGTGGTTGTGTATTTTTACCGTTACATGAGTCAACGCATGTTTGATTTTCCTAAAATGGAATTAAACCATCGCCCTAATTTCCCTATGTTTACCTCAAACGGTTATGCGGTATTTTTACCTGACATTCGTTTTGAAATAGGTCACCCGGGTAAATCGTCAACGCAAACCATGATCAACGCCACCCAAAAATTAATAGATTTAGGCATAGCCGACCCAGATAAAATAGGCTTACAAGGTCACTCTTGGGCAGGCTATCAAAGTGCGTTTATGATAACCCAAACAGATATGTTTAAAGCGGTTGTATCTGGCGCGCCAGTATCAAACATGACCAGTGCTTACAGTGGCATACGTTTGAAATCAGGTCTTGCTCGTCAGTTTCAATACGAAACAGGGCAAAGCCGTATAGGTAAAAACTTATTTGAAGCACCAGAGCTGTACATAGAAAACTCACCGGTGTTTTTTGCAGATAAAGTAAATACCCCTATTTTAATTATGTTTGGCGATAAAGACGATGCAGTGCCTTGGCACGAAGGCGTGCAGTACTACTTAGCGCTTCGTCGCGCAGGTAAAGATGCAACCTTTTTACAATACGAAGGTGAACCACACCACTTGAAAAAGTTTCCTAATCAGGTCGATTTTTCAGTACGTATGATGCAGTACTTTGATCATTACTTAAAAGGCAAACCTGCTGCTAAGTGGATGACACAAGGCGAAGCATTTATAGAGGAATAGATATAGCATTTATTCAGAGCTCTACGTAAGCGATAACGGCGAGCTCTGCGTCAATTAAATCAAGGCGAGGCATATTACATTTAAGTAATCAGTCACTACCTAGTCCTTCATACCTTTGAAAAATGCTGTAATGATCTTTAAACTTTTATAAACACCACCGTATATAAGCGTTTTAATCAAAGTAAAAAACTATAATAAAAGCCTAATATAAGTAATAATCACTAAATTCAGAGGTTAAAGAGTCGTTCATTATGCTAGGTTTTTGGTACAAAGAGTTTCCACAATACCCAAAAGACCATAAGGATTTTTGGCGTACTCGCTTAATAGCCCACTCTTTACTAATAACTACATGTTACTTTTTAGTTTTAACACTCCTCAATCTTTTTTATTTTAAAAGCTATAACATTGCTTTAATTGATGCCTTAGGGCTGACTATATCACTAGGTATCTATACTTGGTTTAATAAAACAGCCAACGTAAATGCAGCAGCATGGGCCGTTGCCCTTATGGTTGTTAGCTTAATAATGATGTTTGTGATTTCTGTAGGCGGACATGCGCATTCTTTATTTTGGGCAACGTTGATCCCGCCTTTTAGCTTTTTTTTAGTTGGAAGAAACTGGGGAAGCCTATTTAGTGCAGTCGCTTTTGCTATTTGTGCGTATCTTGTGTATTTACAACAACAGCAAACTGTAACAATTGGCTTAGGCTCTTTATTTAATCTTATAGAGGTAAGCCTTGCTCATATTTTAATTTTTAGGTTTTACGAAAAAACACGGTTTTCGGCATACACTCGATTATCTATCCGTAACTTAGAAATTCAACACTTAGCAGAAACCGATAAGTTAACGGGGCTTTATAACAGGCAAAAATTTGATTTTGAATTATCACAGTTAATTGCTAAAAATGACGTTTTTAAAACCCCACATTGCTTACTTATTTGCGATATAGATCACTTCAAAAATATAAACGATACCTACGGGCATTTGGTTGGTGATAACGTGCTAACTGAATTTGCAAAAATATTAAAAAGCCGTATGGGAAATGACGCACTTATTGCGCGATGGGGTGGAGAAGAATTCACTATTATTTTATCCAACACCTCTTTAAATGATAGCGCTAAAAAAGCCGATGACCTGAGAAAGTATATTGCCGAAAACACAGTTACAAATGTAGCATTTACTATAAGTATTGGATTAGCAACGATACAAAAAGACGATACAGTGCTAAAACTACTGGAGCGGGCTGATACAGCGCTATATAAGGCTAAAAATAATGGACGCAATAAAGTATGTGTTAGCGATAACGATTCAACCGTTATCGCTCAATCAACTTACTTAGATGGGTTTATAGCCTAAACTTAAGCGTGCTGCCCACAAGCAAATCCACAGCTCCACGCATATTGGAAGTTGTAGCCTCCAAGCCACCCTGTTACGTCAGTTACTTCGCCTATAAAGTATAGGCCTTTAGCTTTTTTAGCTTCAAAGGTTTTTGAGCTCAACTCGTCGGTATCTACACCGCCCAATGTTACTTCTGCTGTTCTATAACCTTCTGTGCCATTGGGTTTAATTTGCCACGCATGAATATAATTTACTAACTCATTTATTTGAGCATGGGTAAGCTGATTAATATTACAATCTGGTATCGCTTTGCTTTCGTGCAGTATTTCTATAAAGCGTTTAGGTAAAATAGTTGCAAGGCTATTTTTTAAGGACTTTTGGGCTTGCGTTTCTCGCCAATCAGCAAGTTGCTGCCTTAAATCAATTTCAGGTAATAAGTTTATAGTTACAGCCTGCCCTGCTCGCCAAAATGAGCTTATTTGCAATATTGCTGGGCCCGATAACCCTCGGTGAGTAAAGAGGATGTTTTCTTTAAATACGGTGCCGTCTTCGCTTGAAACTTCACAAGGGATACTAATTCCCGAGAGCCCTTCAAAACGCTCTTTATCATGCTGATGCAAAGTAAACGGCACAAGTGCAGCCATAGTTGGTAACACGCTTAAGCCAAACTGCTCTGCAATTTTATAACCTATTGGTGTAGCCCCTAGTTTTGGCATAGTTAAGCCACCTGATGCTATAACTAACGACTCACAGCTTAAGGTTTCTTGCTCTGTGGTAACGCTATAGCCGGTTTCGGTTTTTGATACGCTGATCACTTCACTGCGTAGTTTTATATTTACCCCGGCCCACTCACATTCGGTCAGTAAAATATCAACAATGTCTTGTGCATTGTTATCGCAAAAAAGCTGACCTAGTGTTTTATGGTGATACGCCAAGCCATGTCTGTCTACCAGCTCAATAAAGTCATGCTGTGTATAGCGACTTAAACATGATTTAACAAAATGAGCATTTGCGCATAAGTAGTTATCAGGGGTTGCGTTTTCATTTGTAAAATTACAACGCCCACCACCACTTATTAAAATTTTACGACCTGGTTTTTTCCCCATATCAAGTACTGTAACGCTTCGGCCACGGTATCCAGCTTGCGCTGCACACATTAATCCTGCAGCTCCCGCACCTATTACAATTACATCTACTTGACTCATTATTTTACCCTACTAAAAAATTTTTCCGATTATAGCAAAGTTTGATAGCTAACAACGTAGCATTTAAATTATTAGCAATAACACAACAAAAACGCATCAGTAATAAGTCGGGAATAATTACCCGCACAATAAACCAACCCTTTATACTTATTTTTAATTTATATGACAAATACTAAACAACGAGTAAACCGCGAAAAACCTGAGTTATAACTAAATGAAAGAGGTACATAATAAATTGATATTTTAACCTAGTTAACAGATCGTTTACTTTTGTTCCCGCATCGTGATCCTACATCACGAAATAATAAATAAAAATCTAGGGATAATTATGACAACAAGTAAAACTTTTAAAAGATGCGCAATTGCAATTACAGTTAGTACGCTTTTTGCTGCAACATCTGGCATGGCTCAATCAGTTTCAAGTTCAATGGCTGAAACATCGGCTAAACTACAAAGCCAAGGCGGTTTCGAAACTCAGTTCATTATTAAATATAAAAATAATAACGAAATGGCGAGCCTCTCAACTGCAGACGCAAGCCCAGCTAGCATGAAAAAGCGCGCACAAAGCTTTGTTAAAAACTTCGCTTCTAAAAAAGGCAAAGTAAAAGCAAAATACGTTCGTGCAATGGCACTTAATAATCATCACGTAATGCGTGCTGATAAAAAATTAAGTGCGGCTGAGGCCCAAGAGTTTATGCAAGAAATGGTTGATTCTGGCAATGTTGAATACATTGAAGTGGATCAAATGCTAAAGCCGTTTTCAACTCCTAACGATCCACGTTTTGATGACCAATGGCACTACTACGAGCAAGCCGGTGGTTTAAACTTACCGACCGCATGGGATACCGCAACGGGTAGCGGTGTAGTTGTAGCTGTACTAGATACGGGCTACCGCCCTCATGCTGATTTAAACGCTAATATTTTACCGGGTTACGATATGATCTCTAACCTTTCGGTAGCTAATGACGGTGGTGGTCGCGATAGCGATGCACGTGATCCTGGTGATGCAGTTGCTGCGAATGAATGTGGTACTAACGGTGCACAAAACTCTAGCTGGCATGGCACGCACGTAGCCGGCACAGTTGCTGCGGTAACCAATAACGGTGAAGGTGTTGCAGGCGTAGCTTATAACGCAAAAGTAGTGCCTGTTCGTGTACTAGGTAAGTGTGGTGGTTTAACCTCTGATATTGCAGACGGTATTATTTGGGCATCTGGTGGAAGTGTTTCAGGTATTCCTGCTAACTCAAACCCTGCTGATGTAATTAATATGAGTTTAGGTGGGAGCGGTTCATGTAGCTCTACAACTCAAAATGCAATTAACACAGCACGTAGTAACGGCACTGTGGTAGTTATTGCTGCAGGTAACGATAACGATAACTCAGCAAACTACAACCCAGGTAACTGTAACGGTGTAGTAAACGTAGCCTCAGTGGGCCGTAATGGCGGCAGAGCTTATTACTCAAACTACGGTAGCAATATTGATGTTGCAGCACCAGGTGGCGCACAAAGCTTTGCAAACGACTCTGAAGGCGTTCTATCAACTTACAATTCAGGTTCGTCTACACCTTCAAGCGACAGCTATGGCTTTTCACAAGGTACATCAATGGCTGCGCCCCACGTAGCAGGTGTTGCGGCACTTATTAAGCAAGCAAAGCCAGATGCAACGCCTGACGAAATAGAAAGTATTTTAAAATCAACTACCCGTTCGTTCCCTGCAACATGTACTAGCTGTGGTACGGGTATTGTTGATGCTGCCGCAGCTGTTGCAGCAGCAAGTGGCGGCACTACTCCACCTACCGGTGGCGATAGCGAGCTTATTAATGGTGAAGCTAAAACAGGTTTAAGTGGGGCTGCAAATGCACAAGCATTTTACACGATGACAGTACCAAGCGGTGCAACTAACGTAACATTCACTATGAGTGGTGGTACTGGCGATGCTGATTTATACGTACGTGCAGGCAGTAAACCTACAACTACTACCTATGATTGTCGTCCATATAAAGGCGGTAATAGCGAAGAGTGTTCTATTGATAACCCTACTGCGGGAACTTACCACGTAATGCTTAACGGCTACTCTGCGTATTCAGCTGTTAGCTTAGTAGGTAATATTACTGGTGGTTCATCATCGGGTGGCGGTTCAGGTACTCCACAAGCAGGTGGCGGCACTATAAGCGATGTGTCAGCCAATACTGGGCAGTGGAAACATTACACGTTAGATGTACCAGCTGGAATGACTACGTTTACAGTAACAACATCGGGTGGCAGTGGCGATGCTGATTTATTTGTAAAATACGGTAGCCAACCAACAGCAAGCTCATACGATTGCCGCCCTTATAAAAATGGCAATGCAGAAACATGTACATTTACTAATCCACAAGCAGGTACTTGGCACTTAAGCGTTAACGCTTATAGCACTTTCTCTGGTTTAACGCTTAGCGGGCAATACCAACCGTAATTTAAAGTTTGAGCCTTTAATAAAAAAACCGATGTTGCTGCCAACATCGGTTTTTCAATAATAACTAGCAGATTAGTTAAAACTAAAATCTACACTTTATTACTGTTATAGCTTCTCTAGTACTGATTCTGCGCGGCTTACAACAAACTCTTTGTCTTGTTCTACAAATAAACCTGTTACTAGCGCATTTTCAATAATCATAGCGTAACGCGTTGAACGTATACCACCAAAACTAGCAGTATCTTTATCAAGCCCTAACGATTTAGTGAAACTTCCATCGCCATCCCCAAGCATTGTAATTTCTTGCGCGTTTTGTGAGTCACCCCATGCTTTCATAACAAATGCATCATTAACTGATACACAGTAAATAGCATCAACACCTTTTGCTTTAATTTTATCAGCAAGGGTAATAAATTCAGGTAAATGGGCATTTGAACACGTTGGTGTAAACGCACCAGGAACTGCAAATAACACGACTTTTTTACCTTCAAACAATTCTTTATTTGTAAGAGATTGCATACCGTCGTCAGTTAATTGCGTTAACGTCACTGCTGGTAATTCTTGGCCTTGCTCAATCATGGTAATTCCTTGAAAAGATTAATACAGAATAAGTAACAATCGTACTACGTAGCCTACTACTATGTATAAAAAGTACGGCTAACTTAGTAGCTCAAAACAGCCTACCATAGAACGAAGAATACGCGCTGTATTAAGGTAAATTCAAATCATTTATAAAACTTGAAAAATCATTACCTAGCTTTTCATCTCGCAGACTGTACTCAACAATTGCTTTTAAGTAGCCTAACTTATCTCCACAATCGTGAGAGCGACCACTCATATGAAATGCTTCAACGGTTTCTTGTGCCATTAATGCGTCAATAGAATCTGTAAGTTGTATTTCACCGCCAGCACCTACAGACGTTTTTGCAAGTAGAGGCCAAATGTTCTTACTCAGTACATATCGCCCTACAACAGCTAGGTTAGAAGGCGCTAAATCTGCATCTGGTTTTTCAACCATTGCTTTTATTGCAGCACTTTTGCCTGGCATTAACTCAACACCGTTTATATCCGCAATACCATATTTACTAACGTCTTCTTTAGCTACTGGCTCAAGCATTATTTGGCTTGCTTGAGTTTCTTTAAAGCGTTTAATCATGGCCGCTAAGTTTTCAGTTTCTTGATCCGCAGTATAGGCATCAAGTATCACATCAGGCAGGAGCACAACAAAGTTGTTATCACCAACTATTGGTTTAGCGCATAAAATAGCATGCCCTAGCCCTTTAGCTTCACCTTGGCGTACACTCATAATAGTTACATCATTTGGACAAATAGAGCGAATTTCATCTAATAAAGCTCGTTTAACACGCTTCTCAAGAGTCGCTTCTAGTTCATAACTTGTATCAAAGTGGTTTTCGATTGCATTTTTAGAGCTATGCGTAACTAACACAATATCTTTAATACCAGCGGACACACATTCGCTGACAATATATTGAATTAGAGGCTTATCGACTATTGGGAGCATTTCTTTTGGGATAGCTTTTGTCATAGGGAGCATTCTCGTCCCTAAGCCAGCTACTGGAATTACAGCTTTCATATCTGTCCTTAGTGATTAAGTTTGTAAATAATATCAATTCGCTTAATTAAGTGATCTATTTTTAGGATGGAAAAACGTGTTGATAGCTAGGCAAAAAATTCGCTACTTAGTTGTTCTAAATGAGAATTATTTAACACAGGTGCGACACGTTTAGCCCCGCAAAATAATTAAGTATTATTGCGTATTGGTACAAACTAGCAGATACAAAATAGATACTAGCTGAATAAAGTTACCTCTTTTGAAGAAGTAAATTTGAAGCTGTTTATTAAACAGAGACTCTACATTTTTGGTTATTTAAAATGAGCAGGTAAGTTATGAAGTTTATTAATGATTTTGTTGTGGGGTGAGATTACATTAGCTAAACGAAAAAAGCCTGGGTTTGCTATAAATAACAAACCCAGACCAATAAATTTCTAACTAAAGGTCGCGTTACAAAACCTTTTTATAATTAAAGACCTGCACGCTCTTTAATTACTGCAATAAGCGGTGAGCTGGCAAAATTCCCTTCAGCCCAAGCAATATCAGCACCATCTGTTAACGCACTTTTTGATAAGTTTTTAACTATATACTCACCAGTATCTACTGCATTACTAGCAACAGCATGACGTAATAAGTTATTACCATTACATTGTACTGCATCATAAATATTACGAATTTTTACACGAGAGCTTTTAAGCTTGCTGCGTAATCGGTTTTTATCGTCTGCCGCAATATATTCACAAATAGATACTGCTAATTGATCTTCAGCATTTACAGGTGCTGTATACGAAAACGAACTAACAGCTACAACGGCAGTAAGTGCAACTAGCTTTGGTAATTTAAACATGACAAACCCTTTATAATACTTTGTTCTTATATAGACTATCGAATATTATATCAATCTATCAAAATTTACGCAATAATGTTAACGTTCTTTATATAAAGTTACGAATTTATAACTAGATAAATTCTTGTCATTCGGATGGTTTTCTTGCTCTTCTTTCACGTACCAATTAGCAACTTTATTGTAATCTGGAAACTGTGTATCGCCTTTAACATCTAAATCAATAAAAGTTAGATACAGGCGTTCTGCTTTTGGTAAAAATTGCTCATAGATATTACCACCACCAATAATCATTACTTCTTCAGCAGTAGTAACGAGTTCTAATGCGGCATCTGGCGTAGTTACTACTTCAATACCCTGTGCAGTATATTCGCTGTTTCGAGTAATAATAATATTACGGCGCCCAGGTAATGGACGGCCTATAGACTCAAAAGTTTTACGACCCATGATCACAGGCTTACCCGTAGTGACCTTTTTAAAATGCTGAAGATCTGCAGGTAAATGCCATGGCATTTTATTATCTAGACCAATTACACGGTTATTTGCCATTGCTGCAATCATTGAAATTATCATAATAAACACCTAGTACTTTATTCTTAAACAAAGAAAAAGGAGCATAAGCTCCTTTTTAGTAAATTCTATTTAATTAACGCTCGTAGACAACTTCTACGTCGTAATCATCTTCATCCCAGTCATCCCAATCATCATCATTACCCTTACCTTTAGTGGCTTTTTCATGATAGGTATCCCACTTAAATTCAACTTCTTCATCTTCCACTTGTACAAACTTCTCTTTAGGCATGCTATCAAGTAGTGTCATTATGTTGTGGATTAATGGTTGAGTGTTAAGTTTATTAATTGCTGAAATGTGATAGATATTTTCAGTTTCGCCCAGCTCTTCTGCAATCGATTCGCATAACGCTTTTGCTTCATCCTCTGGTAATAAATCTATTTTATTAAATACTAACCAGCGTGGCTTCTCAGCTAATTTAGGGCTGTATTGGTGCAGCTCGTTAATAATCGAAAACGCATTATCAACAGGGTTTGAACCATCTACCGGCATTACATCAATAATGTGTAATAACACACGACAACGCTCTAAATGTTTCAAAAAGCGAATACCTAGGCCTGCGCCATCAGATGCACCTTCAATTAGACCCGGAATATCGGCTATAACAAATGATTTATTTGCTTCAGGACGTACCACACCTAAATTAGGAATAAGCGTCGTGAATGGGTAATCAGCTACTTTTGGTCTTGCTGCAGATACACTGCGGATAAACGTAGATTTACCGGCATTTGGTAGTCCAAGTAAGCCAACATCAGCTAATAATAGTAACTCTAATTTTAAGTTACGTACTTCACCTGGTGTGCCTAATGTTTTTTGACGAGGTGCTCGGTTAGTACTTGATTTAAAACGCGCATTCCCCAAGCCGTGGAAACCACCTTTTGCAACCAAAATTCGTTGACCATGTTGAGTTAAGTCGCCAAGTCCCTCTTGGGTATCAACATCCATGATGCGCGTGCCTACAGGCACCATAACAAACAAGTCATCAGCTTTTCGGCCTGTACAGTTACGGCTACGACCGTTAGTACCACGTTCAGCTCTATGGAAGCGCTCAAACTGATAATCAATTAAGGTATTTAAGTTTTCATCAGCTTGTAGATAAACACTACCACCGTCTCCACCGTCACCGCCGTCTGGTCCACCATCTGGAACATATTTTTCACGACGGAAAGACACGATGCCGCTGCCACCGTCTCCAGCTTCTGCGCGAATTTCTACTTCATCTACAAACTTCATGATTACTCACTTTAGGGATTGGCTTGTTTAATAACTCTATTATATACCCAAGCCAGCACAAATGCAGGCTTGGGTATATATTGGCTGACTACAAAACAAAAAACCCCGCAAAGGCGGGGTTTTTAACTACCTTACTGATTACTCAGTTACGATAGTTACGTATTTACGGTTTAAAGGACCTTTTTGTTCAAACTGAACTTTACCATCTGCTTTTGCGAAGATAGTGTGGTCTTTACCGATACCTACGTTAGTACCAGGGTGGAAACGAGTTCCACGCTGACGAACAATGATGCTACCCGCTAGAACTGATTCGCCACCAAAACGCTTAACACCAAGGCGTTTGCTTTCTGAATCGCGACCGTTACGAGTACTACCAGCTGCTTTTTTATGTGCCATTTCTAAGTACCTCTAATTAAGCGCTAATGCTAGTGATTTTAACTTCAGTGAACCATTGACGATGGCCCATTTGCTTACGAGAATGCTTACGGCGTCTAAATTTAACAACCTTAATCTTCTCACCGCGACCATGTGAAACAACCTCAGCTGTTATCTTGCCACCGTTTACGAACGGTACACCGATCTCGATTTTCTCACCATCAGCAACTAAAAGTACTGAATCAAATTCTACTGCCGCACCAGTTTCAACGTCTAATTTTTCAAGACGAATCGTTTGACCTTCAGTCACACGATGCTGTTTACCACCACTTTGGAAAACCGCGTACATAATTAACTCCGTCTGTGCACCCTCAAATCGGCGCAACTAAAATATTCTTCGATAGGGCGCGAAGTTTACGCTAACGCGAAATAACTAGCAAGCCTATTTTGTAATTAAAATGAATAAAAAGTAGCTGCTTTGAGAGCAATTCAATATTTACCCCATTTTATATTAATTGGCCCTTTTGCCAAGCGCTTTTTAACTCTTAGCCGAAATAAATTAATGTACTCAAATATGACCCTCACAGCTCAATATCTAAGCACACCATAAACTCTATATTGATTATCAATTAATCAGTTATCTTGGCTAATTCAGTCTAAATTAAGTACTTTAATAGTGTTTTTTCAATCAATCGTCACAAAATATCGAGCTAGTGCATTTTTTGTTGTACAATCTGCGCCGTTCACACATAAAAATTGGCTCGGAGATCAATGGATATAAAAGCTATCCAGGCGTTAATCGAAAGCGATATGAATGACGTCAATCAACTTATACATGCGCAAATGCGCTCAGATGTGGCGTTAGTTAATCAGCTTGGTTTATATATAGTTAGCAGTGGCGGCAAACGCGTTCGTCCAATGCTGGCTATTTTAGCAGCCAAAGCGCTCGGTTATCAGGGTAAAGATCACATAACACTTGCAACAATTGTTGAGTTTATCCATACAGCAACGCTATTGCATGATGATGTTGTAGATGAATCAAACTTACGACGTGGCACGCCTACAGCAAATGCTGAATTTGGTAATGCTGCTAGCGTATTGGTTGGTGACTTTATTTACACTCGCTCATTTCAGCTTATGGTTGGCCTTGGAAAAATGCAGATTATGCAAGTACTTGCCGATGCAACAAACATTATTGCTGAAGGTGAAGTATTGCAGCTGATGAACTGCAATGACCCAGATACGACTGAAGCCAGCTATATGCAGGTTATTTACTCTAAAACGGCTAAATTATTTGAAGCAGCTACAGGCCTTGCTGCCATTATCACAGAGCAAGACCAAGCGACACTTGATGCACTAAACCTATACGGTATGCATTTAGGTACTGCGTTTCAACTAGTAGATGACGTACTCGATTACAATGCAGATGCTGAGCAGCTAGGTAAAAACATTGGCGATGATTTAGCTGAAGGCAAACCAACCCTTCCGCTTATTTATGCTATGCAACATGGTAGCGAGCAGCAAACACAGCTCATTCGTGATGCAATAGAGCACAGTAATGGTATGGAGCATTTAGAAGAAATTTTAACTGCACTAAAACAAACTAATGCGCTTGAGTTTACAATGCAAAAAGCAGAGCTTGAGGCCGAAAAAGCCATTGCCTGTTTAGACTTTTTAGCTGAGTCTGACTATAAGCAAGCACTTATAAGCCTTGCCCGTATTGCGGTTGACCGCGACCACTAGTTTTAACTAGTTACACAGTGTGACATTAATTCTGAGCAATAAAAAAGCCTGCAAATGCAGGCTTTTTTGTTGCTTAAAGCGGCTATTACGCCATGAAATCAACACCTTCTTTGATGTCTTTTTTCAGAGTTTCAAGCATGTCATTTTTTGCTTTTGTTTCAAATGCGCTTAGTTCGCCGTAAGAAAGAATTTCTTCTACGCCGTTTTTACCTAAACGTACTGGATGTGCAAAGTACTCTGCATCGCCATTTTCAACAGCAACGTAAGCGTAATCTACAACTTCTTCACCTTGTAGGCCTTTAACTAAAGACATACAAAAACGAGCTGCAGCAGCACCCATAGATAGCGTAGCTGAACCACCGCCTGCTTTAGCATTTACAACTTCAGTACCCGCATTTTGGATACGTGGAGTAAGTGCAGCAACTTCTTCATCAGTGAAAGAAACACCTTCAACTTGAGAAAGTAGAGGCAGAATAGTTGTGCCTGAGTGACCACCAATTACTGGTACTTTTACAGTTGCTACGTCTACGCCTTTAAGTTCAGCAACAAATGCTTCTGAACGAATAACGTCAAGCGTAGTAATACCGAATACGCGTTTAGCGTCGTAAGTACCTGCTTTTTTGAATACTTCAGCAACAATTGGAACTGTGCCATTTACTGGGTTAGTAATAATACCTACTAACGCTTTAGGACAGCTGGCAACAATGCCTTCTGCTAACGTTTTGATGATGCCAGCATTTACATTGAATAAATCAGCACGATCCATACCTGGTTTACGCGGCATACCCGCTGGGATAAGAACGATGTCAGAGCCTTCAAGCGCTTTATTTAAATCGTCTGCGCCAAAGCCTGCAACTTTAACATCTGTTGGGATGTGAGAAAGGTCAACCGCAACACCTGGTACTACTGGTGCAACATCATAAAGTGATAATTCAGAGCCAGCTGGTAAGCCTGTTTTTAATAATAAAGACAACGCTTGGCCGATACCGCCTGCAGCACCTAATACAGCAACTTTCATTGGAATTCTCCGTAATTTGAGGTAGGAAACATTTGTGGCTCTTAAGATAATGAAATTAGCGACTAAAAACAAATTTATCCTGTCTATTTCAAGTATATTTTCGACCATAGTCGTAAACTTATGTGATTTAACGCATCAAACTGGCAAGTTAACTAAACAACTGCTGCATAATTATTCATTTTTGTGTAGAATTTGCGGCATAAATAACAAAAACGAATAAAGACTATGCAACCACAAGATAAACAAGAAGCACTGGTAAAAGCATTTAAATCACTATTAAAAGAAGAAAATTTTGGCTCTCAAGGCGAAATAGTTGATGCGTTAAAAGATCAAGGTTTTGACAATATAAGTCAGAGTAAAGTTTCACGCATGTTAAGTAAATTTGGCGCTGTACGCACACGCAATGCCAAACAAGAAATGGTTTACTGCTTACCTGCTGAAATGGGTGTACCTACGGCTAAAAGCCCATTACGCCAATTAGTAATCGACATTATGCACAACGAAATGATGATCATCATTCGTACCAGCCCTGGTGCTGCTCAGCTTATTGCACGTTTATTAGATTCATTAGGTAAAGCAGATGGCGTACTAGGAACTATTGCCGGCGATGACACTATTTTTATCGCTCCTGCTAAAATATCTGAAATAGATGTAACACTTGAACGCGTTCGCATTTTATTTGATACGGTTTAATAGCAAATTAAATTTGTTTTAAAAACCCTATTGAAGGTGCAAAGAAAGCAGAGCCCATATCGGCTTGAGTAAAATCAAGCCAGTGGTCGTAGCAATCCCCTTCCCCTAAACGACTATTAAGTACTTTTTCAAATGCGGTGCCCGTACAAGCGCATGTAATTGATAACATTCCCTGCTCATACACGTCGCCATAAGGCATGCTTTGATTTAATAGTAGCGGTTGTCCGTCTTCGTCTTTTAGCTCACTTCGCGAAGCATGGCTGGTTTCGACCGCTGGAGTAATTAGCGTGTTATCAAGACGCGTACGTCCCATTATTTGCTCTTGCTCACTCAATGATAAATGCTGCCACATAGTTAAATCATGTTTATAACGCTGAACATGAATATAACTCCCCTGATCTTCAAAGCTACCAGAGTTGCTGATTAAAGCCGTAGCGCGCTTTTTTCTTCCATGTGCGGTGTCGCCACCATAAATAAAACCGTTAAAATCACGACCATCTAAAAAACGAAAATTACGAATTTGCTCCACCAGCTCAACATCGGGGGCAAATAGTTTTAAAATTTGCAGCGCAAATAAATGGTTAACATCTTCACGGTCAGAGCGAATTTGCACAAATAAATCGCACGGTTGTACGCTCATTTGGTGATCGCTATGGGTTATATTGGGAAAGCTCTGTAATTCGCTTGGAATGTATTCAGGGAGGATATGCGGCCAGTATTGCGCACCAATAGCAACCATACAAGAGAGCATTGATTCTGAAAATTGATCGCTAAACTCTTCTTCTATAGCGCTTACTTGTTTTAACTTTGCGCGAAGTGATTCGTCTTGACCATCAAACACATTAAAAAATAAGTGCAAACCGTGTAAGTTTGCTTCAGCACAAATCCCTGATTGCGCTTGCGCCATTGTTATTCCTTAGTTTTACAGATAAAAACACAGCGAATAACAAATTAATTACGATTCGAAAAAATTCACCGTGTGAGGTTTTATTTTTATTATAACCTGATCATTATTTTCAAATGACTGGCCATATTGTGCAGCAACTTCAATTTCTTGTTCATCAATAACAAGCGAATAAACATACGCCGAACCAATAAAGCGACGACTTATGATTGTAGCTCGCTTGCTGAATTTGTCACTTTGGTTATCTGCCACTAATTCTATTTGATGAGGGCGCACATATATAAGCCCTGCACTTACATTATGCTTACTCTCAACATAAGATTCGACTAAACCAAATGGTGTTTTATATTCAGTTGCGGTTAACACTTCTGCGCTTAAGTATATGCCCTGACCCAGAAACTCTGCAACCTCCTTTGAACATGGAGATGCAAAAAGCTGCTCAGGCGTGCCTTGTTGTGCAATTTTACCGCGATGCATAATGGCAAGTGTATCTGAAAACGCAAACGCCTCTTCTTTTGAGTGTGTAACAAACACAGCAGATACTTGAGTTGCCTTAATAATTCGACGTATATCGGCAATTAATTCAAAGCGTACTTGTGTGTCGATGTTTGAAAAGGGCTCATCAAGGAGTAATAAACTAGGTTTATAAGCTAATGCACGAGCGATAGCGACGCGTTGCTGTTGGCCACCCGATAACTGGTGTGGAAACCTGTCAGCACAGCCAATTAAATGTACAAGCTTAAGCATTTCATCAACGCGTTGCTGCTTTTGAGCTTTGCTCATATTACTAAGCCCAAATGCGATATTATTTGCCACCGTTAAATGCGGAAACAACGCATAGTCTTGAAACATCATGCCGATGTTACGATGCTCAGGTGAGACAAAAGATTGCTCATCACTCACTAATTTACCGTCTATAAAAATAGACCCTTGCTTAGCTTCAATTAAACCTGCAATCGCTTTTAACGTGGTCGTTTTGCCGCATCCACTCGCCCCGAGTAGACAAACAATTTCATCTTTACCCACCGTTAAATCTAAATCGTGAATAACCTTTGTGCCGTTATAGTGATAGCTCACGCCTTGTAAAATTAAACTACTCATTTAACTACGCTGCTCCATAGAACGATTAATAAAATACAAAGGAATAAACCCAACAATAACAATAAATAAAGCCGATATTGAAGCAAGCTCTAATTGCTCGTCACTTACATACTGAAATACATGAGTAGCTAAGCTTTCAAAATTAAACGGTCTGAGCAATAGCGCAGCCGGCAACTCTTTCATACACTCAATAAATACCAATAAGGCAGCAGTGAGCAATCCTCTTCGCAGTAAAGGTAAGTGCACTAAACGCAGCGTTTGCCCTTGGCTTTTACCCATTGATTGGCTTGCCATATCAAGTGATGGGCTAATACGTAAAAAACTCGACTCAATTGCTCCGTGTGCAATGGCGTAAAACCTAACAATATAAGCAATAATAATAGTAAGAATGCTACCTGTAAGCAGTAAGCCAATATCTAAATTATACGGCTCGAGCGCTGTGTTAATGGTGTTCTCTAATAATGTAAGGGGTAACAAAACCGCAATAGCGAGTACAGTTCCTGGCAACGCATAGCCTGTGCTTGCTAAACGCCCGGGAACAAGCGGATACGTTTGCTTTGCCACACGCTGATAAAAAACAACAAAAATACTCAATGTAATGGTTATAACACTTACAACCACTGCCACTTTTAAACTTTGCCAAGCGTAACTAAAAAACTCAACATTCCATGCTTTATCAAAGTAGGTAATGGCGTAATTTATAAGTACTGCAATAGGAATTACAAAAGCGATAAGTAAAATAAAGCTACAAAATGCCGTTGCGAGCCAAGCAGACTTTCCTTTTAATACATAGAGAGATTCACTATTTACGCTTGATTGTCGCTCAAATACCGCTTGGTTTCGGCGACTAAAACGCTCTGCCATTAATGCTAAAAATAACAGCAGTAACATCACACCCGATATTTTAGCGGCCGCTGTAAGTGAGTAATAACCAAACCACGTATCGTATACGGCGGTTGTTAATGTACTTACGGCAAAATAACTCACTGTTGCAAAGTCGGCCATGGTTTCCATACTAATAAGTGCAAGAGCCGCCACAATTGCCCCACGAGAGAGCACTAAACTGACTTTAAAAAAGCTTTGCCAAGGAGATAGCCCCATTAACTGGCTAGCTTGTACTAATTTGAATGACTGCTCGCGAAGGGCCGTTTTAAAAATTAAAAATAAATACGGGTAAAGCACCAAGGCAATCATAACGATGGCGCCGGGTAATGTACGTATATCAAAAAACCAATAGTCGCTAGGCGATTGCCAGCCAAACCATTCTCTCAGCGCTATTTGCACCGGGCCCGCATAATCTAATAAATCAGTGTATACATAGGCAATAATATAGGTGGGCATAGCAAGGGGTAGCATAAGTGCCCATTCAAACTGTTTTTTACCCGGGAAACTACAGTAAGCCGTTAGCCACCCAAGTGGCAAAGCTATGGCGCAGCTAAGGACGCAAACACCTAAAACTAACAATACGGTATTGTTTATGTAATCCCAAAGCACGGTATCCCACAGGTGAGAAAACACCTTAGAGCTACCTTGTAGAGATTCAAAAAGAAGAAAAAACAACGGGGCCGATAGTATTAAGCCAGTCGACCACGCAAAGAGCTGCCATTTAGACAGCTTAAATTTATTAGTCATTAAAGATCGAACTTCACCTCATCAATTAGCTTAAGTGCTAACGGACGATATTTACTAATCTCATCAAGTGGCAAGCTGTCTTCTCTAAAGCTACCCCAAGAGGCAACCAAAGTTGATAATTCAACACCCGACTTAACTGGATACTCCATATTTAATGAGGCATACATGTTTTGTGCTTTGCTGTCGGTCATATACTCTATGAGCTTTAATGCATTTTCAGGGTTTTTAGCGTATTTGGTAATAACCGCACCCGATACATTTATATGTGAGCCACGATTAACTTGATTCGGAAAGTTAATATTTACGGCCTCTGCCCAACCTTTTTGTTCTTTATCTTCTAGCATTTTGCCAAGGTAGTAACTATTACCTAATGCCAAGTTACATAAACCTTCTTTAACAGCTTTAACTTGAGCACGATCGTTACCTTGAGGCTTGCGCGCTAAATTAGCCTTCACACCTTCAAGCCACTCTTTAGTTTGCGCTTCACCATGGTGTGCAATCATAGAAGCTACTAAACCTAAATTATATGGATGTTTGCCTGAGCGCGTACAAATTTGTCCTTTGTATTTAGAGTCTGCTAAATCTTCATAAGTGAGCTTAGGTAACTCACCAACTCGCTCTTTTGATGAATACACATTACGCACTCGCTTAGTAAGCGCAACCCATTGGCCATCACCGTCACGAAAGGCGGCTGGAACATTATTATTTACACTGTCACTTTTTATAGTTTGTGTTAATTTTAAATCTTCTAATTGAATAAGCGCGCTAAAGTTAGAGGTTAATACTAAATCAGCTTTACTGTGCTTGCCTTCGCGTTTAACACGCTCAATTAGCCCTTTTTTAGCAAAAACAACATTGGTTTTTATGCCTGTTTGCTTTGTAAAGTCTTCTAAAATTGGCTGAATTAAAAACGGTTGACGAAAAGAGTAGATGTTAACAACATCGTTTGCAAAGACTGGTGCCGATGCAACTACCCCTAAAACAAGTGCAAATACTTTCTTCATTATTCCACCTAAATAACTGTTATTATCAACGAATTCTACCGTGCTCATTCTAAAAGTGCACACTTTAAATAAATGTAAATATGTAAATAACGCCCAAAAAGGAAATACGGTGTAAGAGATGTCTTACGGATGTGACAGCTAATGAGTAAAAAACAAGATAAAAAACAACCTAAAAACAGTTAAACACATGAATTATATGAGATTTATTTTTATTACTATTGCAAAAACACTAATTGAATGTAGTTTTATCTCTATTTTAGTTGCTCTATTGCACTATAATTTACGCATCAACCAAGCAATGACGCTTATTGAGTAAAAGGAAATGGACTGCTTACTCAACCAACCAATGATTAGGTTATCAGGACAACACGGATTTTAGGACAGGTTCAGGATGAGTATCACAACGCAATGTTGTAAAAAGGACAGCGTCAGGAAGATGCGAAAAGGATAATAACAAGGCTAAGTTGTTCAACAGGATGTTGAAGGAATAAATGGACAGGCCTTTAAGGCAACACAAGGGATTGGTTAAAACAAGGATACACTAGGAAGTGTAATTAAGGATTTGGTAATAGTATTTACCCTACAGGATGTTTAGGAATTAAAGGATACAGGCCCGGACGGTCTACATTACATAGAACTAAAAAGTAATATAGTAATAAACATGGATTAGTGAAAATTGGAGTTGATTAAGTTCAATTGCAGGATGCAGAAAATTAGAAGATTCCGCAAGCGCGCCTAGAGATAGAGCGCGCTTTTCTTTGCCTAAAATTTGGGTGAGTAAAGCACTGAGCAACTATCACTAATCTTTACTGAGTAATATCGCGTCACAGCAAATCAATGCTAAGACCTTAAAATACTTTATTAATATTTTAAATTTCGCTAAGTTTTTTATTAATTGCGCCGATAACTAAATAACGCAAGGATCATAAATACTCAATGGATATGAATTTTAAAACATCTCAAAGTAATACCTTTTTATGTAAAGTATCAGACGAAAGTACAGCAAAACCAATTGGTGTTTTTAGTGCGCAAATCCCCAGCGAAAATCCCTATAAAGCTTTATTTAACCCCAAAGGTTATAACTTTTTAAATATGCCAATGAATGAGTTTAAAAATATACTTAACGAAATTATTCAGTTAGAACGCGACATTCGTATTAGCAAGTGGGGTGAAGGTGCTCGACCTGATGAGTTTAGCTATCAACTTAATAGAATAGCAGACGCAATTGCAACGACTCAATTTAATGGCAAAATAGACATTAACTGCTACTTTTTAAAACGAGTTGAAGAAGCAAAAGAAATGATTGGTGAAGACTGTATCTCGTTTATTCAAGTGCATAATAGTATAAGTCAATTGTATAATACTGTTTTACAATTAACATCTGAAGAAGGCTTCAGAGCAATTCAAAATAAAGCACTTGCTCACTTAAAAAATCAGCAAGCATTTGCTTAACTTCGTAAAATTAACCTTCTAGCGGTCGGCCTTTATTGCGCTTACCCAATAAATACGCATCACGAAACTTAATAAAATGCTGCTCTAATTTTGTCGATGCATCCATTTCGCCCGCAAGTGCTAATACCATAATAGCCACTTCAGCAGTGCCTAGTTGATGCGCATGAGGGGCTACACGTAATCGGTAATCAGATAGTTTATCAGCAGTAACAGAAAGTACAGGCAAGTTATCTAAATAAGGGCTTTTGCGAATCATTTTTTTAGCTTCGCGCCACGTACCATCTAAGAATATAAATAGCGGCTTTTTACCTGATTCAATACTCACTTCTGTAATGGCTCTGCCCTCTTCTACATCTTCAGCAGGAAAGACGACCATAGGCTGATACTGCGAATCATTTATTAAAGCTAAAAGAGCGGGGTTAGGATCTGTTCTATCCCATCTAAATGCGTGGTTATCTGGCACTATTTCAGCAATTAAACGCCCTGTATTAGAAGGTTTAAAGCTTTCATTATGATACATCAGTAAGCACACAGCGGCCTTACAATCTGCATGCTCAACACCTTTGCAAATACAGTAGTGCTTAGCAATCAGGCATTGTTCACAGCGATCTAATTTACCGCCTCGAGCATTAAACTCTCGACGAGATTCACTTATTTGTTGAGCGCGTAATGCTAAAACTGAGTTTTTCACTGTATTTACCTTCAATTAATTAAGCGCGCATTGTAACGACTTCTTGTTATTTAATCTTATATTTATCTAAGTTAAAAATAGACATAAAAAAACCCAACCGAAGTTGGGTTTTTTAAGCAAATACTAAGAAGTTAAATTACTTCTTTTTAGCTGCTTTTTTGTTTGGTAAATCAGTGATTGAACCTTCAAAAATTTCAGCTGCGAGGCCGATTGATTCATTCAATGTTGGGTGAGCATGAATTGTAAGCGCTAAGTCTTCACCATCAGCACCCATTTCAATACCTAAACCGATTTCGCCAAGCATTTCGCCCGCGTTAATACCGATCATAGCACCACCGATTATACGGCCACTTTCTTTATCAAAGATAAGTTTAGTAGAACCTTCAGTACGAGCAGATGCAATTGCACGACCAGATGCTGCCCACGGGAATACCGCAGTTTCAACTTTTAAGCCTTGCTCTTTTGCTTCTTTCTCAGTAACACCTACCCAAGCGATTTCTGGGTCTGTGTACGCTATTGAAGGAATACATTTAGGGTCGAAGAAATGCTTCTGACCAGAAATAACTTCTGCAGCAACATGACCTTCATGAACCGCTTTATGCGCAAGCATAGGCTGTCCAACTAAGTCACCAATTGCAAAAATATGGCTTACGTTAGTACGTAATTGCTTATCAACATTAATAAAGCCACGCTCATCAACGTTTACGCCCGCTTTTTCAGCATCAAGTAAGTTACCGTTTGGAGTACGGCCAACTGCAACAAGTACTTTGTCGTAACGTACTGGTTCTGCTGGTGCGTTTTTACCTTCAAACGTTACGTATAAGCCGTCTTCTTTAGCTTCAACACCAACAACTTTAGTTGAAAGCATTACGTTGAATTTTTTGCTTACGTATTTTTGGTAAATTTTGATAATGTCTTTATCAGCTGCTGGTACTAATTGATCAGCAAATTCTACAACATCAATTGCAGAACCTAGCGCACGGTAAACCGTACCCATTTCAAGACCGATAATACCACCACCAAGTACAAGTAGCTTTTCTGGTACGTCTTTAAGTTCTAGTGCGCCAGTTGAATCAATTACACGGTCATCTTCTGGGATGAAAGGTAAGTTAACTGGTTTAGAACCTGCTGCAATAATCGCGTTATCAAACGTGATAGTTGTAGCGCCGTCTGCGCCTTCAACTACTAAAGTATTGCTGCCAGTGAATTTGCCGTATCCAGATACAACTTTCACTTTACGCATTTTGGCCATGCCTTCTAGTCCACCAGTTAACTGGCCAACTACTGAATCTTTCCAAGTACGAACTTGGTCAAGATCGATTTTTGGTGCGCCAAAAGTAACACCGTGAGATGACATTTCTGCTGCGTCATCAATCACTTTAGCTACGTGTAAAAGTGCTTTAGAAGGAATACAACCAACATTAAGACATACGCCACCTAATGTTTCGCGAGATTCTACTAATGTAACTTCTAAGCCCAAGTCAGCAGCACGGAAAGCCGCAGAATAACCACCAGGACCACCGCCTAGTACAACAACTTGAGTTTTTAATTCGTTGCTCATGCTTTTACCTTAATTGTTTGAACGGGACACTGCCCTAAAATTTAACTGCCATGTTTCTGCAAGGCAGAAAGAGTGAGCAGCGCACAAAGTGATGCAATTCGTACAAAGATTGTATCATTGCAAATGGTAAAAATCCCAGCTAAAAACAACTGGCTGGGATTTGATTCTATTTATTTTATTGCGTATACCAATTTTACTAAACTGGTTACATCACCAACTGGCGAATATCGCTCATGTAACTTGCAAGAGTCACAGTAAAGCGTGCAGCTAATGCTCCGTCAATAACCCTATGGTCGTATGACATAGACAGCGGAACCATTAGTTTAGGTTCAAACTCTTTGCCATTCCATTTAGGTTTCATTTCAGATTTAGATACACCTAAAATAGCAACTTCTGGCGCATTAACAATTGGCGTAAATGCCGTACCGCCGATACCGCCAAGGCTAGAGATAGTAAAACAGCCGCCTTGCATATCAGAAGATGTAAGCTTACCGTCACGTGCTTTAACAGATACTTCCATTAGTTCACGTGATAATTCAATAATGCCTTTTTTATCAACATCTTTAAACACTGGCACTACTAAACCATTTGGCGTATCAACAGCAACACCGATGTTAATGTACTTCTTAAGAATTAAACTTTCGCCGTCGCTAGACAGTGAAGAGTTAAATGTTGGGAAGTCTGCAAGTGCTTTAGCCGCTGCTTTCATCACAAACACAAGTGGTGTGATTTTAACGCCAAGCTTTTTCTTCTCGCTAAGTGCATTTTGCTCTTTACGGAATACTTCAAGACTTGTGATATCAGCTTCATCAAACTGTGTAACATGTGGGATTTGTACCCAGTTACGGTGTAAGTTTTTACCTGATAGCTTTTGAATGCGAGACAGTTTTTTCTCTTCAATTTCACCAAATTTAGCAAAATCTACTTTAGGCCATGGAATAAGACCAAGCTCACTACCACCTGCGCTACTACCTGCAGATAATTGACCAGATTCAACTTGCTTAACTAGGTTTTTAACGTAGTTTTGCACGTCTTCTTTAACTATACGGGCTTTGCGACCAGTGCCCTTAACGTTAGCTAGGTTAATACCAAACTCACGCGCTAAACGGCGAACAACGGGTGATGCATGAGCATACGCGCTATTTTCTGTGAAGCTTTCATTACTTGCTTTTGCAGGTGCTGCTTGAGCCGGTGCTGACTCAGTTTTAGCCGCTGCTGCAGGTGCTGATTTTTCAGCTGGTGCAGATGCTGCTGGCGCACTGCCTGCAACTTCAAATACAAAAATTAATGAACCAGTCGATACTTTATCGCCAGCGGCTACTTTAATTTCTTTAACTGTACCTGCAAAAGGAGCTGGTACTTCCATTGCAGCTTTGTCGCCTTCAACGTTTAAGATTGATTGATCTTCTGAAACTTCGTCGCCAACGGCAACCATAATTTCAGTTACTTCAACTTCATCGCCACCAATATCAGGCACATTAACTTCTTTAGTGCTTGGTGCTGAACTTGCTGTTGAACTCTCAGCTGGCGCTTCTACAGGAGCCGACTCTTTAGCCGGTGCTGCAGATTCACTTCCTGCTACTTCAAAAACAAACACTAACGAGCCAGTTTTAACTGTGTCGCCAGCGGCTACTTTAATTTCTTTAACTGTACCGGCAAATGGAGCTGGAACTTCCATTGCTGCCTTGTCGCCTTCCACGTTTAAGATAGATTGCTCTTCTGAAACGGTGTCACCAACAGCAACCATGATTTCAGTTACTTCAACTTCATCATCGCCAATATCTGGTACAGTTACTTCTTTAATTGAAGAACCTGTAGAAGCAGCTGGTGCTGCTTCTTCAGATTTAGCTGGAGCAGCGGCTGATGTATTTTCCTCATCAGTGCCTTCACTCTCGCCTTCAAACAAAAATACTAAAGAGCCTGTTGTAACGGTGTCGCCAACGTTAACTTTAATCTCTTTTACAGTCCCTGCTTGAGAAGCAGGTATTTCCATTGATGCTTTGTCACCTTCAACATTTAGTAATGATTGGTCAACATCTACTTTATCGCCAACGCTTACTAATATTTCGGTTACTTCTACTTCGTCGTCACCAATATCAGGTACTTTAATTTCAATACTCATTGCAAACCTCTTATGCGTACAGTGGGTTAAGTTTGTTAGTGTCGATGTTGAACTTTTTAAGTGCTTCAACAACTACTGACTTCTCAACTTCACCGCGTTTAGCAAGTTCAGATAACGTAGCAACAACAACGTAGCTTGCGTTAACTTCAAAGTGACGACGTAGGTTTTCACGGCTATCAGAACGACCGTAACCATCTGTACCTAACACTTTGTAGTTGCTGCTTGGAATGAATGAACGCGCTTGTTCTGCGTAGTTTTTCATGTAATCCGTTGCTGCAACAGTCACAGAGTCGTTTAATACGCTTGTGATAAATGCTGTTTTTTGCTCGCTTTCAGGATTAAGCATGTTAAAACGCTCAACATCTTGACCATCACGCGTTAGCTCATTGAAAGATGTTACTGAGTAAACATCTGATGCAATACCATATTCTTCGCTTAAGATTGAAGCAGCTTTGCGCACTTCAGTCATAATAGTACCTGAGCTTAATAGCTGTACGTTGGCTTTTTTACCTTCGTAACTTTCAAGCTTGTAAATACCTTTACGAATACCTTCTTCAGCGCCTTCTGGCATAGCTGGTTGATGGTAGTTTTCGTTCATAAGCGTTAGGTAGTAGTAAATATTTTCTTGGTCGTCACCGTACATACGACGAATACCGTCTTGTACAATAACAGCCACTTCAAACGCGTAAGTTGGGTCATAAGAAACACAGTTAGGAACCGTGTTTGCAAGAATGTGGCTGTGACCATCTTCGTGTTGTAAGCCTTCACCATTTAGCGTTGTACGACCCGCTGTAGCACCTAATAAGAAACCACGTGCTTGTTGATCGCCCGCCATCCATGCCATATCGCCAACACGTTGGAAACCAAACATAGAATAGTAAATGTAGAATGGGATCATTGGTAAATCGTTAGTGCTGTATGAAGTTGCAGCAGCAACCCATGACGACATTGCACCTAACTCATTGATACCTTCTTGCAATACTTGACCTGAAGTTGCTTCTTTATAGTAAGAAACAATATCACGATCCTGTGGCGTGTAGTTTTGGCCATGCGGGTTATAAATACCGATTTGACGGAATAAACCCTCCATACCAAATGTACGCGCTTCATCTGCAATAATTGGTACGATATTTTTACCAATGCCTTTATCTTTTAATAAGATATTAAGTGCACGAACAAAGCCCATAGTAGTAGATATATCACGCTTTTGCTCTTCAAGTAGTGGCTTAAATGCATCTACTTCTGGCAACGTAAGTTTTTCACTAAAACGTGGAATACGCTTAGGTGTGTAACCTTTAAGCTCATCACGACGCGCATGTAGGTACTTGTACTCAGGTGAACCTTCTTCAAGCTCTAGGTATGGTAATTCTTTTAATTGCTCTTCAGATACTAAGTCATCAAGACCAAGGCGTGAACGTAAATGTGCAACATGCGACATGTCCATTTTTTTCACTTGGTGCGCAATGTTTTTACCTTCAGCTGCTTCACCCATGCCGTAACCTTTTACAGTTTTAGCAAGAATTACAGTTGGACGACCTTTTGTCTCTTCTGCTTTTTTAAATGCAGCAAATAGTTTTGATGGCTCATGACCACCACGCTTAAGCGCAAAAATTTCATCATCTGTCATATCTGCAACAAGGGCAGCTGTTTCAGGGTAGCGACCAAAGAAATGCTCACGCACGTATGCGCCATCTTTAGCTTTGTATGTTTGGTAATCGCCATCAATTGTTTCGTTCATCAATTGTAGTAATTTACCTGTTGTGTCTTTAGCAAGCAGAATATCCCAACCGCTGCCCCACACTAGTTTAATTACGTTCCAGCCAGCGCCTTTAAACAAGCCTTCTAACTCTTGAATAATTTTACCGTTACCCATAACTGGGCCGTCTAAACGCTGTAAGTTACAGTTAATTAAATAACAAAGATTATCTAGTTTTTCACGTGCAGCGAAAGAAATAGCACCACGTGATTCCGGCTCATCCATTTCACCGTCACCTAAAAACGCATATACACGTTGGTTTTTAGTGTCTTTTAAGCCACGACCATCTAAGTATTTTAAGAAGCGTGCTTGATAAATTGATGAAATAGGACCTAAGCCCATTGATACCGTAGGGAACTGCCAAAACTCAGGCATTAACTTAGGGTGTGGGTACGATGGTAAGCCTTCGCCATCAACTTCTTGGCGGAAGTTATCTAGTTGCGCAGCCGATAAACGACCTTCAACAAATGCTCGTGCATAAATACCTGGAGAAATATGACCTTGGTAATAAACTAAGTCACCACCGTCTACATCATTTGGTGCTTTAAAGAAGTGGTTAAAACACACTTCATAAAAAGCAGCAGATGATTGGTAAGACGCCATATGGCCGCCTAAGTCGAGATCTTTTTTAGATGCACGTAGAACGATCATAATCGCGTTCCAACGTATAATTGAACGAATACGACGTTCAAGATTTACATCACCTGGGTAAGCAGGCTCTTGATCTACAGGAATAGTATTAACGTAGTTCGTGGTAATACCCGTTGGCATATCAACGCCGTCTAAACGGGCTTGCTCTAATACTTGCTCAAGTAAAAACTGAGCTCGTTCAACACCTTCTTCGCGCACAACTGATTCAAGAGCTTGTAACCACTCTTGTGTTTCTAGCGCGTCTACGTCAATTTTATTGACTTCAGACATATGGAGGTTTCCTTATGTTTAAAATACGAATATTGTTAATTTAATATCACAGCTACTTAATTTGTGTGTTCAAAGTAGTTATGTACTAACTTAATTTTGTTTAGTGCGTCTTAAACTACGTTCAATTCGCGAATGTTCTTTGCCTGCTTCAAGTAGTGCTTCTTCGATAAATGCTAAGTGCGCATTACTTGCTAAACGGGCTTGCTCTGGATTACCGTCAATAACGGCATCCATTAATAAACGCCTGTGTTGGGCTAACTGACTGCTAATATCTGACTTTTTTAATAGAACAGTTAAATTTTGCAATACATTTTGCTCAAGCAGCGCTTTCATACCTCTAACTAAATGCAGTAACACCACATTGTGCGAGGCTTCTGCCACGCTAAAGTGAAATGCATTAATTGCTTTTGCTTTTTGCTGTAAATCATCATTAACTAAGGCAATTTCATCAAAGCTTTGTTTTACTTTGCTAAAATCGTTGCTGGTCCCGCGCAGTGCTGCGTAGTAAGCAGCAATCCCTTCTAATGCATGACGAAATTCAAGTAAATCAAACTGCGACTCAGGGTGTTTACTAATCAAATCAAAAAGTGGATCAGTAAGCCCTTCTTCGAGCTGATTTTTTACAAACGTGCCGCCACCTTGGCGACGCGTAACTAAACCTTTCGCTTCTAATTTTTGAATTGCCTCACGCAGTGACGGGCGAGACACTTCAAACTGCTTTGCTAGTTCACGCTCTGGTGGCAACTTTTCACCTGGTGCTAACGAGCCTTCAAGAATCATATTCTCAAGTTGCTGTAAAATAACATCAGATAATTTTGCTGCTTTAATCTTTAAAGACATGAATCAACGTCCGCGTTGTATAAATACCAAGAGCCCATAAAACGGGGCTTTAAGTAGTATGATTTACCCAAAAGGTAAATTGGTCATACCAAAAATTTTCAATACGGTATCAAAAACACTATTAGCTGTCAATTTACAGGTAGTTTGAGCAATTAAAGTAGCGTAACGCATTTTGAACGAAGATCAAACAATGCGCAATTTACAAAAATTGTTATAACGTATTTGGGATGAAAACAATTGGTCTGACCAGAATAAATTAGAATATTAGCTCTATTTTATTGTACTTAAAAACTGCAGGAAGAGATTAAAGCACCTTACATTGCATAAGGTACTTTATTAAAAAAGTATTAACTTAAGACAGCCCACCAAATAATGTAAGCAACGCTATAAGTACTAAGTAAAATAATACATTACGCTTAACAAGCTTAATCATACACGTGGCTTCGTAGGTACAGCCGTAATAACGCTTTTCAATTTGCTCTGCAGCAAGTGCAGTACATGTTACTACTTCGCGATTTGGAGACTTAAAGTTAAGCACGTAACGTAGCCAACAACTTGTGCCTTTATTAAAGTTACCTATTACTAAATAACCAAAGCTGGTAATACGTGCAGGTAACCAGTCGAGCCAAAACAATAGTTTATGTATAAGTTTAAAACGCTTAGCAAATATTACTTTATGATCTTCTCGTACTAAATCAGCTAAAGTACGTACCAGTGCATATAAAACCGCACCTGGCGCACCTAAAACAACAAACCAAAAAATCACCGCACAGTAAAATCTAAAGTTTACCCATGCCAATGTTTGCCCAAAGGTTTCGCCACCATCTTGATCATCAGTACGCTTTTGACCTATTTGCAGCGCATATAAAGATGCAGCAGTACCATCATCTCGCGTTAAGGCATTTAAGTAAGACTTATATAAAGCACGCTGCTTGGCACAACCAAAGCAAACCAAAAGCACAGCAATATTAATAGCTAACTGCCATAGTACAAAATCAGATAAACAATAAATAAACGCTATTGCTATTACTGGAAGTAACAGCCAAATTAAAAAGCCCGGAGCAGAACTAAATAAGCCTTTGTCACCTAGTAGCTTATTAGAGCGATTTAAATAACCATTTGTGTAATAGCTTATCTGCCAGTAATTAGACCGAGCCCCTAAACGCTCCAGAATTAATGCAATTATTATAGAAACTAAAATCATGGGAATAACTCTCTTAACTTAGTTGTTCAAGCATATTAAAAAACAATGGCCAATTAAAGCTACTGCCAGGATCGGTTTTACGTCCCGGGGCAATATCGCAATGCCCAACAATACGCGAAGGGGTAATTTTTGGATAGCGTTGTATTATAGATTTACTAAGTGTAGCTAATACTTCGTATTGCGCTAAAGAGTATGGCGTGGTGTCGGTACCTTCAAGCTCAATGCCAATGCTAAAGTTATTACAAGCAGATACGCCCTCAAACTTAGATTGCCCTGCATGCCAAGCACGTTTTTCAAAAGGCACGTATTGTATAACCTCACCGGTGCGCTTTATAAAGCAATGGGCCGATACACGTAAATTTTTTAAGTCACTAAAACTCGAGTGAGCATTGCAGTCAATGCTACCCATAAATAACTCATCAACAAAAGGTGTACCAAACTGCCCTGCTGGCAAAGATATATTGTGAATAACCAGTAAAGAAATATCAGCCTCATCAGGGCGCTCATCAAAATGCGAACAAGGCCGCTGCGCTACAGTACTTAAAACACCGTCTAAATCTATTTTCATGATACGTTTATTATATAAATATCAAGATATACATAGCACTGATGCTAAAGGATTTATTAAAACAATGATAGTAACAAACAGGTATAAAACCCTACCTGCAAATAATTCAAACCCACACGTAGGTGCTAATTTACGTCCGCTCATGTAACGTAACTTTTGAAATTAAAAGCGAGGTATAAAACCTCATCTACAGGTAATACAACCCCACACGTAGATACTAATTTACTATAAGCACTTATCTTTATATTGGTGAAAAGGCAATCGCTTCTCTTTCTTTTATAAACATAGTAAAATTTGCTTAATTTATTAACGCTTATGAGCATCCCATGTCTATTTCGCACACTCTTATTACTCAGCTTGTTACTCTTGCACTTGACGAAGATTTAAATTATCAAACAGCACAAGAAGGCGATATTACCGCGCAATTGATCCCTCAAAATGAGCAAGCAAACGCCAAAGTAATCACCCGCGAAGACTGTATTTTTTGCGGAAAAGACATCATCCTTGAAGTATTTAAACAAGTAGACCCAAGCGTTAAGGTTAATGTACTTATTAATGATGGCGACGCAGTTAAAGCAAACAGCACATTATTTACAGCCACTGGTTCAGCGCGTTCAATATTAACTGCCGAGCGTACTGCACTTAACTTTGTACAAACGTTATCGGGTACAGCCACTACTACAGCCCATTATGTAAAAGAGCTAAGCGGCACAACAACGCAACTACTCGATACACGCAAAACCATACCAGGCCTTAGAGCACTTCAAAAATACGCAGTAAAATGTGGCGGCGGTGCAAATCATCGTATTGGTTTATTTGACGCATTTTTAATTAAAGAAAATCATATAGCGGCTTGTGGCACAATAAACAAAGCCGTTGCTCAAGCTAAACAAAATCACCCAAACAAACCTGTCGAAGTAGAAGTAGAATCACTCCCAGAACTTAAGCAAGCAATTGAAGCTGGCGCCGACATAATTATGCTAGACAACTTTAGCGTAGAGCAAATTAAGCAAGCTGTAATTTTAACCAATAAGCGCGCAAAACTAGAGGTTTCAGGCAATATGACCCTAGAAACGCTCAAAATTTATTCACAAGCAGGTGTCGATTTTATATCAAGCGGGGCATTAACAAAAAACTTACAATCAATCGATTTATCGATGCGCTTTGAACAATTATGAAGCAATAATGGGTAATTAATACCGCTAATTAATTGACAAGTTAAGTAAAAAAGCATTAAATAACCCAAAAGGCTTACTTTGTAACAAATTGTTAAATTAAATCGCTTTTTTATAATAAGATACGTGCTAAATACTAAAATAAAATGGTAGACTAATTCTGTTGTACTATTTTATTTAAAAAGATAGTCATAAATAACTAGTACCTTTACTTTTTAAAGACATAATTAAAAACTAAATCAACTAAACTACTTACTTTATGCCTATACTATTTGTTGCTACAACATGTAGTGCACTTAGTAAACTTTTATAATTAGTACTAAACATAATGAATTCACATTCGGCTTTTGTGTTTCATACTCTAAAGCTAAAGTGTAATAAAATTAATTTTAAGTAAAACTGTAAAGTAAATCAGTTAAATTAAGTGAGGCATTTTGCCGCTTAAGTGATTTAAGTTACAAAAATCTATCCTTTAGGAGAGGAAACATGAAAACAATGACTCAAAAACAACAGGGTTTCACCCTAATTGAATTAATGATTGTAGTAGCAATCATCGGTATTCTTGCTGCAATTGCATTGCCTGCGTATTCGAACTATCAAGCAACATCAAAACTTACGGCTGGGTTATCTGAAGTTTCAGCGGGTAGAACAGGCTTTGAGATAACGTCAAATAGCGGCACAACTCCAACAAATGCTCTTGTTGGTCTTCAAAATACAACAGAAAATTGTACAATTACAACTGATGCCACAGGTATTGAGTGTGCAATTCGAAATGCTCCTACTCAAGTAACTGGTGCTAAAATCAAATGGACTCGTACATCGACTGGTGGCTGGTCTTGTGCGACCACAGGTATTACAGGTGACAAAACTCTTGCACCTAAAAGCTGCCCACAATCTTAATCATTTATTGATTACTAAAAAGCGCCTTGTTTGGCGCTTTTTTAATGCGTAAGAATTAGCATTCATGAATTTAACAAATACAACAAAACCATCGCTTATCAGCTTTTTTTTTCTATGTGCGCTAATACCTTTGATACCAATAGTTTCCTACGATTATCATAACCACCAACGTATCATTCAAATAGCTTTTTTACTTATCACAAGCCTACTAGTGCTTACTCCTTTTTTAGGTAATAAAAAACCTACTTTTAAGCTTTCACTAAATAAAAAAAGCAGTGTTTTGTACTTAATTTTTATTTTCAGTGGTTGCTTATCTACATTGATGAGTGTGGAGCAAAGTTTTAGTCTGCTGTACACGCTTCATATAAGCTTACTTATTTTAACTATGTATTACGTAAGTACCATAAATGACAAAAGGTCTATTTTATTTATCATTTATGCATTATTGATAGCTCATACGAGCTTAATTTTAATATGCCTACTTAATATAATTTTTACACTTTCGGAGCAGCAACCTTTAAATCCATACATAATTTACTCAGGCTTTATTAATATTCGCTTTTTTAATCAAGTACAGGTATTTATTCTTCCATTTTTAGTGTTACTCCTAAAATTTACAAGCATACAGCGCCTTGTATTTATTATTTTATTTTTAAACTTATTACTTATATTTATTGGGCAAGCTCGCGGGGCTTTACTCTCATTTTTAGTTTTCTCTATTTTTGCTCTCGCTTTAAAAACTACATTAAAAAAACAAGTACTTATTGGATTAGTCTGCCTTGCTTTAAGTTGTATTACTTTTTATGCCCTGGATTCATTAAATAAAGGAGGTACTGAAATACTACGCACATCCTCCTCAGGCCGTATCGAGCTATGGTTTAATACTTTTTCTAACCTATCTTTAAAGCATTTATTTATCGGCAATGGTCCTGGAGTATTTGAAATGTCACTTGGGAGTTCAGCCCCTTTTAGTCACCCCCACAATTCATTAATTGAAATTTTAAATGAATGGGGTCTTATCGCCCTTATATGTATTTTAACCGCTGTTTTTACAACATTTAAAAAAGCGATAACACATTTAAAAAAGCATAAAAAAGACATCATTACTGAAAGCCTCTTTTATTCTTTTGCTATAGGAATTACATACTCACTATTTTCTGGTGTGCATGTAATGCCGGTTTCGCAAACACTCTTATTTATAATGTGGGGGTTGCTACTTGGTAGAATCAATAAAAAAAGTATCCAAAGCATTTCCATAAATAAATACTTAAAAGCTTTAATAGCCATTTTATTTATTTTTGCATGGTACCTTTACTTACAAAAAGCGATAAGTATTTATAATAATATTGACCCTGATAAGGGCTACATTTACGGGCCTAGATTTTGGTCCGTTGGGCAACGATTTTAAAGCGTCCAACTTTTCTACCAAGAATCATTAGTTTAAGTTATGCTTGTAATAATGAAGTTTAAACCAAATTCAGCTGGGTACTCTTAATGGCAAAAAAACAACAAGATAAAGGCCTCGATACTTTTCAGTGGGTCGGTGTAAGTGCACGAGGGAAGAAACTTGAAGGCGAGCTTACAGGTAATAGTATTGCATTAGTAAAAGCTCAGCTTCGTAAGCAAGGTATCACTCCTTCAAAAGTGAAGCGTAAAGCAAAACCACTGTTCGGTATTCAAAGTGTTCAAAAGGTAACCCCTAAAGATATAGCACTACTTACTCGCCAAATTGCGACTATGTTGATGGCGGGCGTTCCTTTAATACAGGCCATTGAAATGATTGGCTCTGGCTCGACCAATAAAAGTGTCGCCAAATTAATGGAAACTATTGCTGATGAAGTAAAAGCGGGGCAACCACTATCTACTGCACTTAGAAAACACCCACGTTATTTTGATGATTTATATTGCGACCTTGTAGCCTCTGGCGAGCAATCTGGTGCACTTGATAAAATATTTGACCGAGTTGCTTTATATAAAGAAAAGTCCGAAGCGCTAAAATCAAAAATTAAAAAAGCGATGTTTTATCCTATTTCAGTATTAGTAATCGCCGGCATTGTAACCTCAATACTATTAATATTTGTAGTGCCGCAGTTTCAAGATATATTTGCAGGTTTTGGGGCAGAGCTTCCTGCATTCACTTTGTTTGTTATTGGCATATCAGACTTTATGCAAGCATATTGGTGGATGATACTAATCGCTATTGTAGCTTTTGGATACGCTTTTAAAGAAGCAAAACTAAGAAGTTTAAAGCTCAGAGATGCAACCGACCGAGCTATACTAAAACTGCCAGTAATTGGTATGATTTTAAACAAAGCAGCTGTTGCTCGCTATGCACGAACTCTGTCGACTACGTTTGCTGCAGGTGTGCCGCTGGTTGATGCGCTTGACTCTGCTGCCGGGGCTTCAGGTAACGCTGTTTATCGCTATGCCATTTTAGATATTAAAGTTGAAGTGAGCTCTGGTAATCAAATGAACTGGGCAATGCGTAACTCAAAAATATTCCCTGATATGGTAATACAAATGGTTGCGATTGGTGAAGAATCTGGCTCACTAGACGGTATGCTTGCTAAAGTAGCTACTATTTACGAGCAAGAAGTTGATGATGCAGTAGACGGCCTTTCAAGCCTACTTGAGCCACTTATTATGGCTGTACTAGGTGTACTTGTTGGTGGCTTGATTGTTGCGATGTACTTACCTATTTTCCAACTTGGCTCTGTTATTTAATTACCAAAAATAACAATTTACAGGAAATAAAAGAGAGGCTTACTTTTTTGATAAGGTATGGCTATTAATGTCTTCTCATTTACTCTCTTTCACTTCTCTATGTGATAAATACTTCACTTAATTTTTAAACGCTTAATTTTTAAAATAATTTTCAGGTAATATGATGCAAAGTATTATTGAAGTAATGCAAAGCCAGTTGTGGTTTTATTTAACCACTATTGGCTTAATTAGTTTATGTATTGGTAGTTTTTTAAATGTGGTTATTTATCGCTTACCACTGATGATGCAACGTGAGTGGCAAAGCGAATGCCGCATATTGCTAGATGATGAGCTTACAGCTAATAAATCTAAACAAGCCAATATCAATAAGCCTTTTAACTTAGTAAAACCCAACTCTACCTGCCCTAAATGCAAAACTGCCATTAAGCCTTGGCAGAATATTCCTATTATTAGTTGGTTAATACTTAAAGGTAAATGTGCAAGTTGCAGTAATCCTATTTCGGTCCGATACCCTGCTGTAGAGCTAATTACTGCCCTATTAAGTTTAATTGTTGCCTATAGCTTTGGTGCGACCGAGCAAGCTTTATTATATATTTTTGTAACGTGGATTTTAGTAGCACTGACCTTTATTGATATTGACCACATGCTGCTGCCAGATCAACTTACACTTCCGCTTGTTTGGCTTGCACTTATTACCTCGGTAATGGGTTACACAATTACACCAACCGATGCCATTATTGGTGCGGCTTGTGGTTATTTAAGTCTATGGAGCGTGTTTTGGCTATTTAAGTTATTAACCGGTAAAGAAGGCATGGGTTATGGCGATTTTAAGTTGCTTGCTGTATTTGGGGCGTTACTTGGCTGGCAGTCATTGCTTACTATTATTCTGCTTTCGAGCGTAGTGGGTGCCATTATAGGTATTGCACTGTTAAGCATACAAGGTAAAGACAAAGCGACCCCTATCCCTTTTGGCCCTTATTTAGCGATAGCTGGCTGGATCACTATGCTTTGGGGCAACCAAATTCAAGGCGCTTATTTTAATTTAATTGGTTATTAAAATGAGTGAGCAAATTACTAAAGTAAACAGCTGGGTATTAGGTTTAACAGGCGGTATTGGCTGTGGTAAAACGGCCATCAGTAACATGTTTGAAGAGCTTGGGATTACAATAGTTGATGCCGATATAATTGCGCGCGAAGTAGTACTCCCAAATAGCAAAGGGCTAAAAGCGATTACAGCACACTTTGGCAAAGATATTTTATTGCCTGATGGCACATTAAATAGAGCAGAGCTTCGCGCAAAAATATTTACTAACAACAGTGACAAAGAATGGCTTAATGCGTTGCTACACCCTCTTATTCGCGCAAAAATACTAAACGATTTAAATAATGCAACTAGCCCTTATGTTGTTTTAGTAGCGCCTTTATTGTTTGAAAACAACCTTGATAAATATTGCGACCATACCTTACTTATTGACGTACCAACCTCTGTACAAGTAGCGCGTACAGCAAAACGTGACAACACAAGTAGTGAGCAAGTTAAAAGTATTATTGCCTCGCAAATGTCACGTGCCGATAAACAGCAAAAAGCGGATGATATTTTAAATAACGACCGTAGTTTAAACCTAGTGCATATAGAACTTGTTGATCTGCATAAAAAGTACCTACAATATGCATTACACAACAAAACTAACTCACTTTAACACTGTCCTAACTCACACAAACTCGTATTTTAGTTAGTAAAATCACAACAAAGAATGAAAGGTGATGTAATCACCTTCTTTTTTCTGATAAATTGCTTACTATTGAAGGAATAAAACAGGTGCGCAATGAATATTAACTCACCGTTATTGAGAAAATTTATAACCCTTGGCCGCATTGATGCCGACACGGTTAAAAACAAACAAAATGAATTTGCCTCAACAGCTGAGCTTATTTCTAAATGTGGAAAAATCGATAGTAAAGATTTAGCTGAACAATGCATTGATTTGTTTCGCGTACCTTATTTTGATTTAAAAGACTTTGATCCTACAAGAATCCCGGCCGATCTCGTAAAAGAAAAACTCATACGTAAACATCACATTTTACCGCTTGTTCAAAAAGATCGAAAAGTTTATATAGCAGCATCAGACCCAACAGATTACGGCGCATTCGAAAACTTTGAGTTTAGTACCGGTCTTTCATGCGAAATTGTTGTTGTTGATTATATTCAACTCGATAACAAAATTGAGCAATTACTAGATGCCACTGGCAGCTTAAATCTAACTGATGACGAGTTTCAAGAATTTGCTGATTTAGACTCAGAAAGCCAAAGAGATACAGCACCACAAGATGACGATAAAGATGATGCGCCTATCATCGTATATATCAACAAAATTTTAATGGATGCCATTAAAAAAGGCGCCTCTGATTTACATTTTGAACCGTATGAGCACAAGTACCGTATTCGCTTTCGTATTGATGGCATTTTGCATGAAGTGGCAAGCCCACCTAATACATTAGCAACCAAGCTTTCTGCGCGTATTAAAGTAATGTCGCGACTCGATATTGCCGAAAAACGCAAACCACAAGATGGTCGTATAAAGCTAAAAATTACTGAACGCAAAAGTATCGATTTTCGTGTAAGTACCATGCCTACCTTGTGGGGCGAAAAAATAGTAATGCGTATCCTTGATTCATCAAGCGCTATGTTAGGCATTGATGTATTAGGCTATGAGCCTGAGCAGAAAAAGCTCTACATGGACGCGCTTGCCCAGCCTCAAGGGATGATACTTGTAACAGGGCCAACGGGTTCTGGTAAAACAGTATCGCTATACACAGGTTTAAATATATTAAACCAGCCTGAGCGTAATATTAGTACTGCGGAAGATCCGGTTGAGATTAACCTTGAAGGTGTAAACCAGGTACAAATTAATATTAAAGCCGATATGACTTTTGCCAACGCCCTGCGCGCATTTTTACGTCAAGATCCTGATGTAGTTATGGTAGGTGAAATACGTGACTTAGAGACCGCAGAAATATCAATAAAAGCGGCGCAAACAGGTCACTTGGTTTTATCAACATTGCATACAAACTCAGCGCCGGAAACAATCACTCGTTTATTAAATATGGGTGTACCCGCTTATAACGTAGCAAGTTCGATTAGCTTAATAATAGCCCAGCGTTTAGCACGTCGCTTGTGCCCTAAATGTAAAACGCCAGAACAACTTCCGAGTGAAGAACTTGCTCGCCAAGGATTTAGTGCCGAGCAAATTGAAGAAATGACGTTATATATGCCTAAAGGGTGTGATAGCTGTACTGATGGTTACAAAGGGCGTGTGGGTATTTACGAAGTAATGCAAATTACTCCTGAAATTGCCCAAATTATTATGCGCGGTGGAAATTCGCTTGAAATAGCAGAGGTATCACTTAAAGCCGGTTTTAATAATTTACGTTTATCGGGTTTACGCAAAGCAGCCGATGGCCTTACATCCCTTGGTGAAATAAACCGCGTAACCAATTTTTAAAGTCCCACAGTAAAAGATAAGGCTCTAAGCTCAGAGCCTTATAGCTAGAGACTCATATCTAAGTAATGTAATATGCACCAAAAATTTGTAGAGAGTAATTTATGCCTACTGTTGTAAACTGCCCAACCTGTAAAACTAAAGTTGAATGGTCAGAGCAAAGCCCATTTCGCCCTTTTTGCTCAAAGCGCTGCCAACTAATTGATTTAGGTGAATGGTCGTTCGAAAATAATAAAATTTCTGCACCAATCACCTCGGCACAAGAGTTTAGCCAAGACATGATAGAAGATATTGAGGCAATGATGGCTAAAAATGAAGATGACTTTTTTAAATAATTTATCTTCATAATGCCCTAAATACAAAAACCAGCATTACGCTGGTTTTTTAGTATTTACAAAAAAGTAAAATTAACTTTTTTGTTTACGGTGCTTTTTATTCATACGCTTTTGCATTTTAGCAAACTTCTCTTTTTGCTCAGCGTTAAGCACTTGCATTACTTGGTGTTGTGTTTTTAGTTTAATTAAACCAAATTGCTCACCTTTTGCATGACGTTCATTTAATAGCTCTTTTGCTGCATTTTCGTCAAATGTCGCAGCCGAAAGTAATGCATCCATTTTTGCTTTGTGCGCTTCACGCATCGCTTTACGGGCTTCTTTATCGTCGCCACGCAGAGCTTTCATTTGTGTTTTTTGCGCTTCAAAAATAGCCTTTAGCTTAGTTTGCTGCTCATCTGTTAGGTTTAATTTTTCAACGCCGCGCTCAGAAAGTAAAAAGCGAGCTTGAGAATGGCCTTGCTTATGTCCGTCGCCTTTAGCTAACACGCTACCAGCACCAAGCGTTGCTGTTGCTAAGCCACAGATAAGTACTAATTTTGAAAGTGTGTTTAATTTAGTCATAATCATTACCTTAATATTGGGTTGGTTGTGGCTGCTAAGCCAGTGAGTTAACTATACCTAACTCAACGCAAAGTAACGCAAAGCAGTGTAAAGGTTGTGTAAAGATTCACCTTTGCACTATTTAGCGGGTAAAATAACGCTATAAACAACTCTAAGGGTTTGTAAATGAGACTATTAATGATTGATGACGACACTGGCCTTTGTGAGCTATTAAGTGAATATTTAACTGTCCAAGGCTTTGAAATACAAAGCGTACACGACGGTGAACAAGGCCTTAAACTAGCACAAGCAAATGACTACGCCCTTATATTGCTAGATGTAATGTTACCAACGCTTGATGGTTTTGAAGTACTTAAACAACTTAGGCAAACAAAACTCACACCGGTAATAATGCTTACAGCAAAAGGTGAAGACTTTGACCGTATTTTTGGTCTAGAGCTAGGCGCTGACGATTACATTCCAAAGCCTTTTAATCATCGTGAATTACTAGCCCGCGTAAAAGCGATAACTCGCCGTATAGAGCACATTAATAGTTTAAATATAGCTACAACGAGTAAGTTACTCGTTAATGGCATTACTGTTAACCTTGCAGCTCGAGAGGCCTCAATAGACGGCTCTACACTAACGCTTACTGGTACAGAGTACGAAATACTCACGCTATTGTGTAAAAATGCAGGTGAATTGGTTAGTAAAGAGCAAATTAGTGAAGAAGTACTAGGTAGGCGTTTAGCTTCTTTTGATCGCTCTATCGATATGCATGTAAGTAATATCCGCAAAAAAATAGCAGAGCATATTCCAGGTGAGCGAATTAAAACAATGAGAGGTACGGGTTATGTCTTTATCCAAGGCGAATAAAAGCACTTACTTTGCTTGGTTAAAACACCCTGGGCACTACCTGTTTTTTAAAATATTTATTTGGTTTTGGTTAACTATAATCGGCACCGTTGCAGCGCTTATATTTTTAAGTAACATTACCGCTATTAACGCGGTAACTAACGAGCCGCTTTATGGCCCTATGAAAAAAAACTTAATATATACCGCTAAAAGTATTGAGCGCACTGCTATTAAACATAAGCGCAGCCTAAGCGATGTATTAGTACACCCTCGCCTATCAAAGCGTAAACTTTTATACTTAAGCGCAGCTCAAAGCGAAGACTCCCTTAGTAGTAAAGAGGTGCCAGAGAGCATCGACTTAAGTTTATTAAACTTTACTCAAAATATGTCACCACAAATTATTTTTACTGAAAAATATCAAGCCTTCGGCCCTGTTAACATAAACGTGCCTGAAGGGAGTTTTTATCTTTATGAAATAGATATTAACCATCAACCGCCGCTATTAATGCGCTTTAAGCTTATGCCTAATTGGATGAAAATAGTCATCGCAATTGTTGCCTCTCTTATTTTAAGCTTTGTATTTAGCCGTAACTTAATAGCCCCTATAAATAGTCTTAAAAAAGCAGCTATTAAACTATCAGCGGGCAACCTAAGCGCAAGAGCCGACATTTCTGTAAACCGAAAAGATGAGCTGGGAATACTTGGGCGAGACTTTAACAGCATGGCCAATCAGCTAGAGCTTTTAATTAGTTCACAAAAACGCTTATTAGCCGACATATCACATGAGTTACGCTCGCCCCTTACGCGTTTAAAAATGGCTACCGGTCTTGCGCAAATGCAAGCTAACGACGCTAGCCAATCGTATTTATTACGCATAGAAAAAGAAGCAAACCAACTTGATAAGATGATTGCAGACGTGCTGCAAGTTTCTCGCTTAGAAGCAAAAAGCCAAGCGCTTTCACTGCAAAAACAATCATTACAAATAATTGTAGATCACGTTATTAACGATGCGCAGTTTGAAGCAAAACAAAATAATAAGCAGCTAAATATAGTGGGCGCTGTAGAGGTAAATATTAATTGCGACGAAACACTTATTGCCAGTGCGCTTGAAAACCTACTTCGTAACGCTATTAAATACGCAAACAATACAATTAGCATTACTCTAAAGCACACAGATGCCATTTATATAGAAATATGTGATGATGGCTCTGGTGTGCCCGATGATCAACTGAGCAAGCTTTGTGAGCCCTTTTTTAGGCAATCAGATGCGCGGGATCGCGTAAGTGGTGGTACGGGTTTAGGGCTGGCGATTGCTAAAAATGCTATTACTGCGCATGGTGGCAGTTTAGTATTATCAAATAAAGAACTAGGTGGCTTGTGTGCTAATATAACCTTGCCATTAATAAAAGAGTAAAGCATGTTTTATAGTTCAGAAGCCCAGCTTGAGAGCAATCAAGAGGCCATTAATGTTTTTTATACTGAAAATTTAATTAAAAGCTACTTAGATACGCCATCAGGAAAGCTATTTTACGCATACGCAATCCCTAAAAACGCGACAACCGCAATAGTAGTAAGTACAGGGCGTATTGAAGGCCTAGAAAAATATAAAGAACTGCTCTGGGAGCTGTATTGTAATAATTTTGCTGTGTTTATTATGGATCATCAAGGTCAGGGCCGCTCTTACAGGCACCTTAAAAATAAACATAAAGGCTTTGTAAAACATTATAATAACTACAGCAGTGACCTAAATAACTTTGATCAGCAAATAGTTTCAAAACATTGGCAAGGTAAAAAAGTCATGCTGGCTCATTCAATGGGTGGCGCCATTGCTATTGATTATTTAGCAAAATTTGAAAATAGCTATAAAGGCGTGTTTTTGTCTGCTCCTATGTTTGATATTTTTACAAAAGACGTACCAAAAATACCAACGAAGTTTATTGTTAAATTAGCCACTTTACTTGGTTTACACTCTTGCTATGCATTTGGACAAGGCAACTACAACCCGATCCCATTTACCGAAAACGTACTTACTAGCAGTGAGAAGCGTTACACCTACTTTAGGCAAACCTATAAATTAGAACCTAACATACAATTAGGTGGCGTTACGTTTGGCTGGCTAGCAGCTACAATATCGTTTTTAAAGTCTGTTGATAACCTAAACGTACCAATCCCTTTGTTTATAGCAAGTGCAGCTAGCGATACAGTGGTAAACAACGAAGCACAGTACAGTATTGCAAAAAGGCATGCTCATGCAACGATTGAGAGTTTTGAAGGCGCTAAACACGAGCTACTTTTTGAACGTGACGAAATTCGAAAGCCGCTATTAACTAACTTTTATCAATTTTGTGAGTCGGTGACGGCTTAACAAGTACTGACAAAGGGTCGAGGTGGATCAGTATATCTACCTCAGACTCAAAACGTTCTTTGAGCATTGCCTCTACTTCATCAGCCACATTGTGCGCGCGAATCAAGCTTAAATGATCATCAAGCTCTAAGTGCATTTGAATAAACTTAACTTTTCCGCCTTGGCGAGTACGAATATCATGCACGCCATGCACATCAGCATGGGCTCTGGCTATGTCAAATATGCTTTGTTTTTCATCATCAGGTAGCTCTTTATCCATTAAATGATCGGCACTATCGCGAGCTATATCCCAGCTGTTATAAAGTAAGTAACCCGCTACACCTATTGCAAAAATAGGATCTGCATACAACACGCCATAATAAGCTAACAAAATAGCTAACAGCACAGCAGCGTTTAATATTAAATCGCCTTTGTAATGTACTGAGTCGGCTTTTATAGCAATTGAATCGGTATACTTAACCACTTTGTTTTGTACAAATACAATGACGAGCGTACACGCAATAGCAAAAATACTTACCCACACACCTAATAAAGAATGGCTTAACTGTATAGGGTTAAATAATCGCTCAATACCATGAAAAGCAAGTAGGCAACCTGATCCAGCAATAAATGCGGCTTGGCCAAGTCCTGCAAGTGCTTCAGCTTTTCCGTGTCCAAATCTATGGTCATCATCTGCTGGGCGCAGTGCGTAACCCAACACTAAAAAGCTCATAGCGGTGGCAGTAATATCCATTAACGAATCAGTTAACGAGCCAAGCATTGAAGCCGAGCCAGAAGCCAGCCAGGCCCATGTTTTTGCGCCGATCATTAAGCTAACCATGACCATGGTAACAATGCTGGAAGTTTTAACCCAAAATTCGTAGCTACGGTTATGCACGCGTGTATCCATTAATCACTGTATTGAATGTGTTGAGTATATCATTTTTTTAAAAGGTTTCGTGTATACTGCCCTTCGTCAAACTACAGATTATTTTATAAGGCTCATTATGCTGGATATTGTTTTATACCAACCTGAAATACCGCCTAACACAGGTAATATTATTCGCCTATGTGCCAATACTGGCTATGCATTACATTTAATTGAGCCATTAGGTTTTGAATGGGACGATAAACGCGTGAAACGTGCGGGCCTTGATTACCATGAATTTAGCCATGTTCAACGCCATGCCTCTTTTGAGGACTACCTTGAAAAATGCAAACCTAAAAAAGTGTATGCCTGTACAACTAAAGGCAGTCAGTTTCATCATGAAGCAAGTTACGAAGCTGGCGACTGCTTGGTATTTGGTCCTGAAACACGCGGCCTGCCTGATGAAATGATTCAAGCATTACCAAACGATCAGCGTGTACGTATTCCTATGCAAGCAAATAGCCGTAGTATGAACCTTTCAAATGCAGTTGCCGTGTTTGTTTACGAGTCGTGGCGTCAGTTGGGCTTCCCTAACGCCCAGTAAATATAATCCGTTAGGCAATAAAAAACCGACATAATGTCGGTTTTTTAGTTAAGGCCTAGCTCAAGCGCTTATTCAGCGCGTTGTTCTCGTCCTAAAAGAGCCATAGCGGCTTCTTTCATGTCTTTATTTTCATAAAGTACTTTATAAATTTGCTCTGTGATTGGCATTTCTACGCCAGCACGCTGCGCTAGTAAATACACTTCTTTAGTGTTTCTAAAGCCTTCAACTACTTGGCCAATAGACTCAATAGCAGCATCAACACTCTCGCCTTTACCTAACGCCAAACCAAATCGACGATTACGTGATTGGTTATCTGTACAGGTTAGTATTAAATCACCAAGGCCTGCCATTCCCATAAAGGTTTCTGGCTTAGCACCCAGAGCACAACCTAAACGAGTGAGCTCTGCAAGGCCTCGGGTAATGAGCGCGGTACGCGCATTAGCACCAAAACCTACACCGTCCGAAATACCGGCACCAATTGCAATTACATTTTTAACCGCACCACCGAGCTGTATACCAATAAAGTCATCATTGTTATACACACGGAATGAGCGACCACAATGAAGTAAATCAGCCAGTTGCTGCGCAAATTCAGGTGACGTAGAAGACACTGAAATAGCTGTAGGTGACCCCATCGCCATTTCTTTTGCAAACGTAGGACCCGAAAGTACCGCAAGTGGTATGTCATCACCCAATTCTTGCAAAGCAACTTCTTGTAACAAACGTCCAGTATTAGGCTCAAGCCCTTTAGTTGCCCACGCTACTTTAGCACCCTCTTGCAATGCAGGTTTTATTTGCGCAAGCGTGTCGCCAAAAGCATGGCTTGGCACAACAACAAGTACAATAGCACTGCTAGCAACGGCATGTTGTAAGTTAGCTTCAAGAGTAAGAGTATCTGGGAAAGGAGCATCAGGTAAGTAACGTTGATTTTTCCGCTCAGCTGCAAGCGTGGCAACGTCGTCGCTATTTCTTCCCCAAAGTGTCACCTGGTGACCATTTCGGGCTAAACAAATAGCAAGGGCGGTGCCGTAAGACCCTGCCCCTAATACAGTAACAGCTGTAGTTGCTGTACTCATAAGTTATGCGTCTGCTGAAGCCTGGTCAGCTTGCGCAGTACGTTGTTGCATGTATTGTGCAAATAACGCATCAAAATTAACTGGCGCAAGGTTAAGCTGTGGGAAAGTACCACGGTTAACAAGATTTGAAACAGCTTCACGTGCATATGGGAATAACACGTTAGGACAAAATGCACCTAGCATGTGCGCAAGTTGCACTTCTTCAACTTCAGCAATAGTAAAAATACCTGCTTGTTGAATTTCACATAAGAACGCAGTTTCTTCACCAATAGATGCAGTTACAGTTAGCGCTAAAACAACTTCAAATACACCTTCGTCCAACTTGTTTGAGCGTGTATCTAGGTCTAGCTTAACTTCTGGTGTCCATTCTTTTTGAAAGATGGCCGGAGAGTTTGGCGTTTCAAACGATACATCTTTAGTGTAAATGCGTTGAATAGTAAATTGTGCGCCAGCTTCAGCAGCTGCTACGTTTTGATTTTCTTCGTTCATTGTTATTCCTAACTTGTTCGTTATTATAATTAAATTAAGCGTTTAGCTTAGCGTCAAGTTTACCTTGCGCTTCAATAGCCATCATGTCGTCGCAGCCACCGATATGTTCATCATTAATAAAAATTTGCGGTACTGTGCTTGCACCACCTGCTTTGGCAATCATTTCATCGCGTAGCTCAGGCTGCACACCAATATCATAATTTGTGTATTCAACGCCTTTGCTGTTTAAAAGCGAAAGAGCACGCTGACAAAATGGACAATACGCCTTGGTGTATAAAACAACATTACTCATAATAAATCCTCTATCGGCCTAGCTAAACTGATTAGCGACCTGTTGTAGTTGGTAAGCTGGCAGATTGCCACGCACCCATGCCACCTGCTAATAAGTAAACTCGTTCAAAACCAGCTTTACTCATAGCGGCTGCAGTACCTTGGGCAGTCATACCTGTAGTACATACAACTATAATGGGTTTAGTCTTGTACTTTTCAAGGCTTGAAAAGTCAGATTTTTTCGCATTCTCTGGGCTTAAGTGCTCAGCACCAGAAATACGCCCTGCATTAAACTCTTTTTGCGCACGTATATCGATTACTTGACCGTCATCACGGTTAATAAGTAACGTAAGCTGCTGGGGATTTATTTGACGAACAGCTGAAAGCTTACTTTTTATCCAGCCACTAACAATAAGGAAAACAATACCAACCCAAGCAAGGCTTAAAATGGGATGATTTGTAATAAATTCAATATATTGATCCATTCTACTTCCACTATGAAATTATGTTTTAAACCTAGGGCGTGTTGGCCTTTGTGGATTGAAATTTGTTCAATCTAGGGGCGATTAAATCGCGGCGCGAGATTTGTAACCTAGTGGGCTAAGTAAAAACCGAGCAACAAAGAGGTAATAGTCCCTAGAAAGAACCCAGCGGGCAGCGTATGTTTGGTATTTATGCTACGTTATCGCCTATTTATGGGGAGTAACCACACTTCATAGGCTCTGCCTTGCCTAAAAACCAAACATACTGCTGCAAATTCAACCACCAAAGTGCAACACGCCCTAATATTTTAAGGATTTTGTACTTTAGCCACGCAAGTATACCCAAACCAACCTAAAATGCGAGTTTAGGAGCACTTAGAGGCGTTTAAAAAACGATAAAGCCCCCCCATATATAGTTAACAAGAACTCTGGATAATAAATTTATCTCAAGCAGAGTTCAGGTTAGTCAATGAGGTATAAGTGAAAAAATTTAATATCTTGTTTTCAATGCTGATCCTAGCTTAAAAACACGGTATGCTAAAACCACGCTAATAAACCTTTTTAGGTGCACAGTATCCATCAACAGATACTAATTTTCAGGAGCTATTATGACAGAGCATAAAAAACCACTGGTATTAATGATTTTAGACGGTTGGGGACACCGCGAAGATACGCAAAGTAATGCTATTCTTGCAGCTAACACACCTGTATTAGACAACTTATGGGCCACCCGCCCACACACATTAATATCGGCTTCGGGTTTAGATGTTGGTCTTCCTGATGGTCAAATGGGTAACTCAGAAGTTGGCCATGTAAACTTAGGTGCAGGGCGCATTGTGTATCAAGATTTTACCCGTATCACCAAAGCAATTAACGATGGCGAGTTTGATTCAACCCCAGCCTTAGTTGAAAACATAGACAAAGCAGTAAGTGCTGGTAAAGCGGTTCACATAATGGGTCTTTTAAGCCCAGGTGGTGTGCATAGCCATGAAGATCATATAGTTGCAAGTATTGAGCTGGCGGCAAAACGTGGTGCTAAAGAAGTCTATTTCCATGCATTTTTAGACGGCCGTGACACACCTCCACGTAGCGCAAAAGCATCAATTGAACGAATTGAAGCGTTATTTAGTAAACTTAAGTGCGGACGTTTAGCATCACTTATTGGCCGTTACTACGCAATGGACAGAGACAACCGTTGGAACCGTGTAGAAAAAGCTTACAACGTAATGACGCTCGCCGAAGGCGACTTTAATTTTGATAATGGTGTTGAAGCACTTAATGCAGCGTACGAGCGCGACGAAAACGACGAGTTTGTAGCAGCTACGACTATTACGCCAACAGGTGCCACTCAGGCTTCAATAAACGATGGTGACACCGTTATTTTTGCTAACTTTAGAGCAGATAGAGCCCGCGAAATTACCCGCGCTTTTGTTGAGCATGAATTTGATGGTTTTACTAAAAAAAGAACGCCAGAGCTTAGCGCATTTGTAATGATGACAGAGTATGCAGCCGATATAGACGCACCTGTTGCATTTGGACCTACACCACTAATAAACGTACTCGGTGAATGGTTTGAAAAAAATAATAAAACACAGCTTCGTATTTCAGAAACCGAAAAATACGCACACGTTACATTTTTCTTTAGTGGCGGACGTGAAAGCGAATTTAAAGGTGAAACACGCGAGCTAATTCCTTCGCCGCAAGTAGCAACCTACGACCTACAACCTGAAATGAACTCAGAAATGCTAACCGACAAACTGGTAGAAGCAATTAAAAGCGGTAAATACGATGCTATTATTTGTAACTACCCTAATGGCGATATGGTTGGTCACTCAGGTGTATTTGAAGCCGCTGTTAAAGCTTGTGAAGCTGTAGATAGCTGTATCGGACGTGTTGTTGATGCGCTAGAAGAGTTTGGTGGTGAAGCACTAATTACAGCCGATCATGGTAATGCTGAGCAAATGGCTGATCTCAAAACAGGCCAAGCACATACTGCCCACACTAGCGAACCTGTGCATTTTATTTATGTTGGTCGCGATGCAGAGCCAATGCAAGGTAAAGCCTTGAGTGATGTAGCCCCAACAATGCTTCACTTAATGGGTATGGAGCAACCAAAAGAAATGACTGGTACGCCTATCATGATGTTGAAATAACACATGAACAAACGTATTAACCGGTTAATTAAGTGCGGTTTGATACTAACTTCATTAGTGGCTGCATCTGCAGTTGCTAATGAAGATCGTACTAAAAAAGACTTATCAGAGGTTCAAAATGCACTTGAGCAAAGCCAAGCTGAATATAACGCCCAAAGAAAAAAAATAGCGTCGCTACAAAAAAATCTAAAAAGCCATGAACTCGATATAGCTAAAAATGCTAAAGCACTTAACATGGCAGAGCAATCCGTAAAAGAGACTAAAACACAGCAAAAAGAGTTACAAAGTAAAGCCGATGAGCTTGATAAAAAATACGCTCAGTTTCAGAAAATTTTAGCCGCGCAACTCAAAAGTGCCTATATGGCCGGTGGCGACGACTACTCTAAAATGCTGTTGAATCAAGAAGACACAGCCAAGTTTGAGCGCACACTTAGCTATTACAATTACTTAAATAAAGCCCGTATTGAACAAATCGAAGATCTAAAAGATCTTCAACAGCAAATAGTACAAAACCAAGAAGAGCTCGTTAAAACGCAAGAAAAACTAGAGCTTTTATTTGATGAACAAAAAAGGCGCCAAACTGCATTACTTAATGCACAAAGTGAGCGCCAAGCTAATCTTAAAAACTTACAAGCTCAGCTCAACAGCACTAAAAGCTCAATAAATTATTTAAAAGAAAACCAACAAACTTTAGTAACAACGATTAAAGAGCTCGAAAAAGAAAAAACACAAAAAATAGAATTACTTGGCCTAAATAAGAGCAAGGGCAAATTAGACTGGCCGAGCAAAGGTAAGTTAGAGCACACATTCGGCCAACGTAAACATGGTGGTATTGATTGGAAAGGCGTATTAATTGGTGCAAAAGAAGGCACTAATATTAATAGCGTGCACAACGGGCAAGTTGTATTTGCCGATTGGCTAAAAGGTTATGGATGGGTAATTGTTGTAGACCATGGTGAAGGTTTTATGAGCCTATATGGCCACGCTCAAACGCTACTAAGAGATGTAGGGGATATGGTACGTGAAGGCGAAACCCTCGCTTTAGTAGGCCAAAGCGGCGGACAGGCAAGTTCTGGTCTATACTTTGAAATACGCCACAAAGGACGCGCAGTAAATCCTGTAAAATGGTGCAAACGTATTTAATTAGATAAATCGCTGCACCGCCCTGGAGCAGCTGATGACAACTAAAAAACACACAATAAATACCGTTAATAAAAAAAGTGCAGACTTTTATATAAGTCTGTACTTGCTTGTATTACTAACCCTAATTACCTTTACTAGTAATGCACTAGCAAGCTCAATTAAAGATCTTAAAAGACAACAAATAGACGAAATACTCTTCAACATTCATACCTATTACGTTGAAGATCTCACCTTACAAAATAGCCACCATATTAAATATAACAACCAACAGTTTGAGCGTTTATATTCAAAACTCGACTCCTATTCTAAGTACTTAAATGAGTATGAATTAGCCTCATTATTTGATAACACAAATGGTCGTTACACAGGTATTGGTATAGAAGTTAAGAACATAGACGAGAATATGACTATTGTTAACGTGGTTAATAATTCGCCCGCAAAAGCGGCAGGTATTTTACCAGGCGATATTATTGTAAGTGTAAACAACAACGCAGCCCAAAACCGTACTATCGACGAAGTAGCAACACTAATAAGAGACAGTGAATTTTCGAATATAGATATAATTGTAAATCGCGATAACAATAAAAACCCACTCACTTTTCATGTCACACGTCGCCAAATAAACCTCGAAAGTGTAACAAGCGAACTTTTAGATTTTGGAACTGGTTACATAGCTATCAATAACTTCTCTAACCACACATTACATGAAGTTGCACTACAAGTTGCCGCCCTGCAAAGCCATTTTGGCTACCCACTTAAAGGCTTAGTAATTGATTTACGTGATAACCCAGGGGGGACATTACAAAGCGCAGTGGCTGTATCAGACCTATTTTTACAAAGTGGCACTATAGTGACGACTAAAGGACGTTTTTACGATGCTAACCAAGCATTTTATGCAAAGCGTGGAGACATTCTAAAAAATGCGCCCATAGTTGTGCTTATAAACGAAAATTCTGCCTCTGCAGCCGAAATACTTGCAGCAGCACTTAAAGATAATAACCGAGCAACCATTGTTGGCAGCCAATCTTTTGGGAAAGGCTCTGTACAATCACTCATTCCACTCGGTGATGGCAATACCGCATTAAAGCTCACCACAGCGAAATACTTCACACCGTTAGGTAAATCGATTGATGGAATAGGAATAACCCCAGATGTGGCGGTTAATCAAACAAACCTTTCACAAAGTAATAAAGCCGTTATAATAAAAAATGAACACACTAACAATAATGCGCAATTACTTACTGGTAATCTAACCGATTTACAGTTGGTTAAAGCCAAACAATTACTCAGCATGCAATAGCTTGTATAAGCTGTATAAATAAAGCTAAAAAGATAATAAAAACTATAAACGTGAAAATAATAAAATGGCTAACATTAGCTATTTGTTTTAGCTCTGCAACAATTAGCGCCAAGCAAATAGCAATAGTGATAGACGATATAGGCTATCATCAACGGGACTTAGAGTTCCTTTCCTTACCTGGGCAATTGTCGTATTCAATTTTGCCCCATACCCCTTATTCGCAAATTTTTGCAACACTTGCCAGTCAATCAAATAAAGAGTTATTGCTTCATGTACCTATGCAAGCACTTAACGGTAAAGAACTAGGGCCTGGTGCGCTTACTTTAAATATGAATAAAGAGCAGCTTCAGCAAACTCTTGGAACAGCTCTCGCTAGTTTACCGCAAGTTAAAGGCGTTAATAACCACATGGGCTCAGCGCTTACGCAAAAAAGCCAAGCTATGAAGTGGACAATGGAAGTACTTAAAAAGCGTCATTTATATTTTTTAGATAGTCGCACAACCGATTTGAGTCAGGCACAAAATGCCGCTAACTTTTTGGGTGTTGCTAATATTAGTCGCCAAGTGTTTTTAGACAACATAACTACACCAGAACAACTGCAGCTAAGGCTTGAAGAGTTAAAACAATTAGCCATTTCCCATAGCTTTGCCATTGCAATTGCTCATCCCTACCCTGAAACCATCGAATTTTTACGCCATGCCTTACCAGAGCTAACTAAGCAAGGTTTTGAACTCGTACCTGTTTCGCAATTAGTTGAACGTAAGTACATTCAGTTAGCGCATGCTGAGGGAAAGGGAGTGAGTGCTAGGTAATATAAGCTTTAAATAATGCTATATCCGAATAATAAACTAATACCAATTCGCTTAATTAAGTGGTCTATTTTGAGGGCGGAAAAACGTGTTGATAGCTAGGCAAAAAATTCACTATTCGGTTGTTCTAAATGAGACTTTTTTAACGCAGGTAGCGACACGTTTAGCCTCGCAAAATGATTAAGTATTATTGCGGATTGGTATAACCATTCGATAATGCAGAGTATCGGTATTACTTGATTAGATATTTTATCGTTGGGTTTCGCTTCGCTCAAACCAACCTACTCAAAAGCAAAAAGCCCCGCATTTTCATGCAGGGCTTTTTAAATTTTGCTGCTTGAGCAATATTAGCTCATAGCGCTTTGTAACTTTTTCATCGCTGTTTTTTCAAGCTGACGAACACGCTCAGCAGATACACTGTACTTTTGTGCAAGCTCCTGAAGCGTCGCTTTATCATCAGACAACCAACGTGCGCTAACAATATCTTGTGAACGTTCATCTAGTGTTTTAAGTGCGCTAAATAAACGGGTATGCGCTTGCTCTTTCCACTGCTCTTGTTCAACGTCGTCAGCTAAGTCAGCTGCGCCATCTGTTAAATACTGTACTGGAGAGTATGTACTTGTTGGTGCATCGTCGTTATCGTCACCAGTTAGGTCAAAGCCCATGTCTTGGCCGCTCATGCGCGATTCCATTTCACGTACTTCTTTTTCACTCACACCTAGCTCGCTAGCAACAGTGCTAACCTCAGCTTGGTTGAACCAACCTAAACGCTTTTTGTTTTTACGAAGATTAAAAAACAATTTACGTTGCGCTTTAGTGGTTGCAACTTTAACTATGCGCCAATTTTTAAGAACAAACTCGTGAATTTCGGCTTTAATCCAATGCACTGCAAACGACACTAAACGTACACCCACTGTAGGGTCAAAACGTTTAACCGCTTTCATCAGGCCTATATTACCTTCTTGAATAAGGTCAGCTTGTGGTAAGCCGTATCCCGAGTAGCTTTTAGCAATATGTGCTACAAAGCGTAAATGCGACATAATGAGTTGCTTGGCAGCACTAAGATCGCCTTCTTCCTGAAGTCTTTTAGCAAGTTCTTGCTCTTGTTCAACTTTAAGCATAGGAATAGTGCTTACCGCTTGAAGGTAACCGTCCATGCTTGCGCTTTGTTGTCCGACTGTAAGTGCCATTGCGTATAAATCTTTACTCATTTTTCACCTCGGTGATAAACATTTGAAACTATCTTAGCACTCTTTCTCTAAGAGTGCTAACCCCAATTTAAAACTTTTTAAAAGTATAAATCAAGCAGTTTTTAGTATGTGTTTAGTCTACTACAAGCGACTGAATAAGTGATGAATTGAGGGATTGCAGCCAATTAACCTAACCGCATCACCTTATTTACAACTCATTACTTTATGGGAGGATAGTACACAAATATGACAGTTTTAGTAACGGGAGGTACAACCCAGTCCGATACGTTACGCATATCAAGCTGGGTTGGTTCACTTATAGTTTGCAGGGTTTTTTATACTTTATCGGGTTCTATTTCTTTAATATATCGATTTACAGAAAGGTACGAGCCTACAAATCCTAAGCTTGTTGCAAGTAACACTAAAAAGCCGAGTTCATTAAGCGATAATCCTATTAACGAAAAACTTGTTTGATACACCCCCGCTACACTGCTCACAGCGCTTGAAAGCCACCACATCATCAGACCTACGCATATAAAGGCAAACAAACCACCTATTACACCATACCAAATACCGGTCCACAAAAATGGGGCATGTATAAAGGTGTTCGTTGCGCCTACTAGCTTCATTACTTGTATTTCTTCTTTTTTATCCATGATCGACAAACGAATGGTGTTACCAATAATAAGTGTCACTGAGGTAAGTAGTAATAATGCGATAGTTATTACACTTTCTTTGAGTAAATCTAGTAATGCATTTAAACGCTCTAACCACGCTATATCGAGCTTACCAAAATCAACTTCACGTTCACTTTCTAATTTAGTTAGCAGTACTTTAGCGGCATTTGGGTGTCTGTGACGTTTTGTTGGAGTAACGAGTACCACATCCGGTAATGGATTTTTATCTAAATACTCCAAAGCTTGCCCAAAGCCAGATACGTCTTTAAATTCTGTTAATGCCTGTTGTTTTGAAATAAACTCAACACTTTCCACTTCTGGGTAAAGTGCTAAACGCTTTACTAATGTTTGCGTTTCTTGCTCGTTCATACTTTCTTTTACAAACAACGATATTTCACTCGCCTCTTCAAAGCCACTACTCACTTGCTGTACGTTTTTAACGACTAAGTAAAGTGTTGCAGGTAACGTTAGGCTCAAACCAAGTACAGCGATAGTCATCATAGACGCAAGCGGCGTGCGCCACATTTCACCTAAGCTATGCACACCTTGGCGAAAAATATTAATAATAAAAAAATAACCGCCAGCTAATACTGATTTTTTTTGCTTGTCGTTACTATTTTGGCGACCTTTAAAAAGTAAACTCATAGTGCCCCCTCAGCAAGCGGGTCTTGAAGCATACGGCCATCTTTTAAGGTTAAGCTACGATACTTCATACGTGCAACCAAACCCAAATCATGCGTTGCGATAAGAACAGTGGTACCGTGTTTATTAAAGTCTTCAAACAACTTGAGTATTTCCATTGAAAGCTCTGGGTCAAGATTACCTGTTGGTTCATCAGCTAGTAAAATTGGTGGGGAGTTTACAATAGCTCTGGCAATACCAACTCGTTGCTGTTCGCCTCCAGAGAGCATAGAAGGATGACATTTAACTTTGTCAATTAGGCCTACCTTGTCAAGCGCGCCATGGACCCGTTTAGCTATTTGCTTATGGTGAGTCCCCTCAATAATGAGAGGTAATGCCACGTTATCAAAAATAGTGTAGCGCTCTAATAACCTATGGTTTTGAAAAATAATACCTATATCACGACGAGCATAAGGAATTTGACGCGAGTTTACTTTGTTTAAATCAACACCGTTGATAAATACACTACCTGCTGAAGGACGTTCCATTAAGCTAATTAACTTAAGCAACGTACTTTTACCCGCACCACTGTGGCCAGTTAAAAAGGCAAGTTCACCCGGTTTAATATGAAAATTAACTTTTTCGAGGGCGCGGTGCCCTCCAGGATAGGTCTTACTTACTTGCTGAAAATTTATCATCTTTTTATTATGCCAACTCCATTAACACATTAATGAAATTAGTATTCCTCGCAATTAAAAAGGGAGCTAGCTCCCTTTTTTGGTAAATTAAACGTCGTCCTCATCTTGGCTAAATAACGCATCAATAAAATCATCGCTTTTAAAAGCGCGTAAATCATCAATACCTTCACCAACACCAATGTAACGAATTGGAATATTAAACTTATCTGCAACCGCAAAAATAACACCACCCTTTGCAGTTCCATCAAGTTTTGAAAGCGTAATACCAGTTAAACCAACACATTGATTAAACAGGTTTACTTGGCTAATTGCATTTTGCCCTGTGCCTGCATCGATAGTTAACATCACTTCGTGCGGCGCATCAGGATCAATCTTTTTCATTACACGAGCTATTTTTTCAAGCTCTTGCATTAAATTATCTTTATTTTGCAAGCGCCCAGCTGTATCAGCAATTAACACATCTATATTACGTGCTTTAGCCGCTTGGAATGCATCAAACACAACTGATGCACTATCTGCACCTGTATGCTGTGCAATAACGGGAATGCTGTTACGTTCACCCCAAACCTGAAGCTGCTCAACAGCTGCCGCTCTAAACGTATCACCAGCAGCCAGCATAACCGACTTACCTTCGTTTTGAAATTGCTTAGCCATTTTACCAATAGTCGTTGTTTTACCAACACCATTTACACCTACCATTAAAATAACAAACGGCTTTTTATCTTCGCTTATGACTAAAGGCTGTTCTGCCGTTTTAAGCATCGCAGCCATTTCTTGTTTCATTAACTCATAAAGCGCATCACCATCTTTTAACTGTTTACGGTTCGCTGCATCAGTTAAACGATCAATCAACTTCATGGTAGTATCAACGCCTAAATCGGCGGTGAGTAATTGAGTTTCAAGATCTTCAAATAATTCGTCGTCTATTTTTTTTCCACTAAAAATAGACGCAAAACCAGAACCTATATTAACGCGAGTCTTTAACAAGCCTTTTTTAAGACGAGAGAAAAACCCTTCTTTTTTTGGCTTTTCGGCTTTTTTAGCTTCTTCAATTGCAAGTTCTGCTGTGATACGTTCTTGTTCTAAACGCTCATTTTCTGCTTTTTCAGCTACAATACGTTCTTGCTCTAAACGCTCATTTTCTGCTTTTTCAGCCGCAAGGCGTTCTTGCTCTAAGCGCTCATTTTCTGCTTTTTCAGCCGCAATGCGTTCTTGCTCTAAAAGCATCTGCGCTTCTTGTTCTGCTAAGCGCTTCGCTTGCTCTTGCCTTTGAGCTTCAGCATCCGCTTGTTCTTTTGCTAATAACTCAGCATTCGCTTGCTCTATTGCAAGCTTTTCGGCTTTGATCGCCTCATCTTGTTTTTCAAGGCGTATTTGCTCTAGTCGCTCAGCCTCTACTTTTTCTGCCGCTAATCGTTCTTGCTCTAAGCGCATCTCTTTTTCTTGATCGGCTAAACGTTGCGCATGTTCTTGTCTTTGCGCCTCGGCATCTGCTTGCTGTTTTGCAAGTAATTCAGCATTGGCCTGCTCAATGGCAATCTTTTCCGCGTTTTCAGCACGCTGGCGTTCTTGTTCTAAACGCTCTGTTTCAGCCTCTGCTTTTAACCGTTCAGCTTCAGCTTGCTCTTGCGCTAGTTTTTCTTGCTCTAGCTTCTGGGCCTCTTCTTGCGCTAATACTTGTTGTTTATCAGCTGCTGCTTTTTGCTCTGCTTCTTTTTTATCTGACTTGCCAAAACCGAGCCACGACATGAATTTACTTTTTTTTGTCATACTTGCTAATAACCACTTATAAAAATCTGATAAACTAAAATTTGAAATAGCTTGGCAATGCCCAGCAATAGTTGCTAATAAATACAACCATTCAAAACGTAAGTGTTTAATAGTAACACTTTTAATGCGGTTGAAAAATGAAGCTACACGTAATCGCCCATAATATTATCTGAGCTAGATACCATATACCATTTTTTAGTGAGCTAAATGAGAAAAAAAACAACGCAAAATAAAGCTGCTAACAAGCCCAGTGATGGCTTTATTAGAGTGATTAGTGGTCAATTTCGAGGCCGTAAACTCCCGGTTAAAAACGTAGAAGGCTTGAGACCTACTACCGATCGAATTAAAGAAACTGTATTTAATTGGCTAATGCAAGATACGCGTGACGCAAATGTACTTGATTGTTTTGCCGGTTCTGGTGGATTGGGATTTGAAGCGCTATCACGATATGCTAAAAGCGCTACATTTATCGAGCTCGACTCATTAGCTGCTAAGCAATTAGAACAAAATATTAGCACTTTAAAGCTCGACAACGCATACGTTAAACATACTAATTCGCTCTCCTTTTTAGAGCAAAAAAACACAAACGAAGCTTTTAATCTTGTATTTGTTGACCCACCATTTCGTAAAGATTTAGCGCAAACAACCTGCGATTTATTAGAAAAAAACCAATGGTTAAGCAACGACGCATTAATTTATGTTGAAGTAGAGGCAGAGCTAGCCGCCTTAGAAACACCAACCAACTGGTTGTTAATTAAAGAAAAAAAGGCAGGACAAGTACTTTGCCAACTGTACCAGCGCCAAGCAAATTAATACTGTTTAACGTAATGCGTTTCTGTTAATATTGTCCTTTACATGTGGTGTTGCTTCGGATTACAATACCGCACCATTTTTGAACCACTTGATCAATGTTTGATCAACTTGAGCAACGCTCATAATTTAGGTAGGTGAATTTTTAATGCCAGTAATTAAAGTAAGAGAGAACGAACCGTTTGACGTAGCACTTCGTCGCTTCAAGCGTTCATGTGAAAAAGCAGGAATCCTTTCAGAAGTTCGTCGTCGCGAGCACTATGAAAAACCAACAGCTGAGCGTAAGCGTAAAAAAGCTGCTGCAGTTAAACGTCACATGAAAAAACTTTCTCGTGATAACGCTCGTCGCGTTAAATTATACTAATATATTAGGTCTTGTATAAATGAGCCTTTTAATAACGCTAAAAGATGCGCAAAAAGATGCGATGAGAGCTAAAGACAAGCAACGTCTTAACCCTATTCGTATGGTACTTGCTGCAATCAAGCAACGTGAAATTGACGAGCAAATAACGCTAGACGACGCAGGTATTACCTCCGTTATAGTGAAGCTTGTTAAACAACGTCGTGACTCTTACACTCAGTACAAAGATGCTGGGCGTGATGATTTAGCTGATATTGAAGCCAATGAAATAGTAGCGCTTGAAACTTTTTTACCTCAACAATTGAGTGAAGAAGAAATAATTGCTCTCATTGACGCGGCTATTGCTGATACTAATGCAGCAGGTATGCAAGACATGGGTAAAGTAATGGGTATAATCAAAAGCAAAGCTGAAGGTCGAGCCGATATGGGTAAGATTTCTGGTTTAATTAAGCAACGATTAACTGCCTAATACTCCCACATACATTAAAGTATGATTGAAGTAAACCGAGCCTAGCGCTCGGTTTCTTTGTTTTTAACTTTAATAAAAAGTACACCGATTAGGTTACTTTAAAATGAAATTTTTTATAGCTTCCCTATTTATTTCGCTGTCATTTTGGTAAGTTAAAGCACACTATATTTTGCATCAAGCAAGTATAAAAAAGTAAATTTCATATTCGTTCTTCTTCTTATTATTTCAGGACTGTATTTTACTAATGGCCGGAAAGATCCCACGTAACTTTATAGACGATTTACTTGCCAGAACCGATATTGTCGACCTGATAGACTCAAAAGTAGGTCTAAAAAAAGCAGGTAAGGATTATCAAGCTTGCTGCCCATTTCATAACGAAAAATCTCCCTCATTTACTGTATCGCAAGACAAACAGTTTTATCACTGCTTTGGGTGTGGCGCTAATGGTAATGCAATTTCGTTTGTAATGGAGTACGAAAAGCTAGAGTTTGTAGATGCTATTGAAGAAATAGCTAGCATGCTTAACTTAGAAGTACCTCGAGAACAAGGCGCAAATTCAGCACCAGAGCGTACGGCTGCGCAAAAGCGCTCCGATTACGACTTAATGCTTCATACTGCTCGCTTTTATCAGCACCAATTAAAACACCATAGTAATTCTGCTGCTGTTATTGAGTATGTTAAAGGCCGTGGTTTAAGCGGTGAAACTGTTAAAAAATTTATGATTGGCTACGCTCCCAGTGAATGGGATGGGCTATGCCTACAGCTTGGTCGTAATAAAGAACAAAAAGAGCAATTGGTTGAGCTAAAGCTAGCTTCAGAAAAAACACCAGGCAGACAATTTGATTTTTTTCGCGATCGCCTAATGTTCCCTATTCGCGATAAACGCGGACGCGTTATTGCATTTGGTGGGCGTGTAATGCAAGCCGACCAAGGGCCAAAATATCTAAACTCGCCAGAAACCCGAATTTTCCATAAAGGCTTTGAGCTTTATGGGCTTTACGAAGCAAAGCAAGCCCATAAAAAACTTGATCATGTAATGATTGTTGAAGGTTATATGGATGTTGTTGCCTTAGCTGAAGAAGGGATTGAATATGCAGTTGCATCACTGGGGACAGCAACAACAAGCGAGCACATGCACACTTTATTTAGAACTACTGATAAAGTAATCTGTTGTTACGATGGCGACAGGGCTGGCCGTGACGCTGCTTGGCGGGCACTTGAAAATGCACTCCCTTATTTAAACGATGGTAAAGCACTACAATTTGCATTTTTACCAGATGGCGAAGACCCTGACTCGCTTGTACAAAAAGAAGGTAAGGAGCAATTCGAATTGCGCCTAAGCCAAGCAGATGACTTTACCAAAGTATTGTTTAATAAATTAAGCCAAGAGGTTGATTTAACACTCGATTCAGGAAAAGCTAAACTTCTTAGTGCAGCACTTCCACTAATTGAAAAAATTCCAAGTGAGTTTTATCAAGAAAACATTCTTGAACAATTAGGACGCTTAATTGGCAGAACGCGTGAGCAGTTGAATAGCCGTTTAAAAACGCCTAAACAGCAACACTCTATTGAACGTAAATTTAAAATAACACCTATGCGCCAAGCTATCGGTATATTGATCCAGCACCCTAATTTAGCTAAAAGTGTGCCGTATTTACCTGAGCTTGCACAAATGAACATTGCTGGCATAGGGCTGTTATTACGATTACAAGAACAAGCTTTAGAAAAAGAAAATGTGACCACAGCGCAACTGCTCGAGTTTTTTCGAGGAACTGAAGATTACGAGCCATTAATCAAGCTTGCAACGTGGCAACATGAGATAAATGAAGAACGTTTAGAGACGGTTTTTAAAAATACTTTCAAGTTTATTGAAGATCAGTGTTTAAATTATCGACTCGAGACCCTATTAATAAAGGACAAGACACAAGGCCTTAGTAGCGATGAAAGGCTTGAGTGTCATTTGTTAATGACAGCGTTAAAAGCGACTAACAGTTAGGGTCTGTTTATCTTTCGAGGTTAAGTTTACAGCAGTGTGTTTGGTATTTAGACAAGACAGAGCTTATGTAGTGTGGTTATTCCACATAAATAGGCGATAACGCAGCATAAATACCAAACACGCGCTGCCCTTTGGGTTCGACCCAAGGGAGGTTTACTCTTTGTTGCTCGGTTTTTACTTAGCCCACTAGGTTACAAACCTCGCGCCGCGATTAAAACCCCCTTGGATAGAACAAACTTTAATCCTGAAAGACCAACAGACCCTAGTCAAAATTGATTTAAACTGTTATACTGTGCTATTCACTGCGTCACATTATTCTAGTTAGCTTTAATGCAAACTACATGATGGCGCCTGTTGTATCAACTTATCAGAGTGGAAGAAACAATCTCTATGGATCCAACTCCTCAGTCACAATTAAAACTTCTGATTCAGAAAGGTAAAGAGCAAGGCTACTTAACTTTTGCAGAAGTAAATGATCACCTTCCACAAGACATTATAGACTCAGATCAAGTAGAAGATATCATAAGCATGATTAATGACATGGGTATCAAGGTTAGCGAAAACGCGCCTGATGCTGATGAATTAATGATGCAAGAAACAACGACAGACGAAGACGCAGCTGAAGCTGCCGCTGCAGCCCTTGCGACTGTAGAAAAAGAAATCGGCCGTACAACGGATCCAGTTCGCATGTACATGCGCGAAATGGGTACTGTTGAACTTCTTACACGTGAAGGCGAAATTGTAATCGCTAAACGTATTGAAGAAGGCATTAATCAAGTACAGATTTCTGTTGCAGAGTACCCTGAAGCAATCACTTACCTACTAGAGCAGTGGGATAAGTTTGAAGCTGAAGAAATGCGTTTAAGCGATATTATCGCTGGCTTTATCGATCCTAATGAAGATACAGCGCCAATTTCAGCAACTAACATCGGTTCAGAATTAAGTGCTAAGCAACTTGAGGACGACGATAAAGATGACAAAGATGATGCTGATAGCGATGATGAAGATGAAGAAGAGATAGACACAGGGCCAGATCCTGAAGAAGCTCGTATTCATTTTGAAAATTTACGTGATTTATATAATAAAGCACGTGATACGTTTGAAGCTAAAGGTCGTTCGCATCCTGAATCACAAGCAGCCATTTTTGAAATTGGTGAGCTTTTCAGAACATTTAAATTAATACCTAAACAGTTTGACCGCATGGTAAATAACATGCGTGAAATGATGGATCGTGTTCGTGTTCAAGAACGCCTAATCATGAAGCAAGCTGTTCAAATTGCTAAATTACCAAAGAAAACATTCGTTAAGCATTTTGCTAATAACGAAACTGACGCTTCTTGGGTTGATTTAGAAATTTCAGGTAACGAAAAGTATTCAGCTAAACTTGAAGAAGTTAAGCCAGAAATCATTCGTAGCATTAATAAATTATCTGTTATTGAACAAACAACAGGTTTAAGCATTGAGCGTATTAAAGACATCAACCGTCGAATGAGCATAGGTGAAGCGAAAGCACGCCGTGCGAAAAAAGAAATGGTTGAAGCTAACTTACGTCTTGTAATCTCAATTGCTAAAAAATACACAAACCGTGGCTTACAATTCTTAGATTTAATCCAAGAAGGTAACATTGGTCTGATGAAAGCGGTTGATAAGTTTGAATATCGCCGTGGTTATAAGTTCTCTACTTATGCTACGTGGTGGATACGTCAAGCAATCACACGCTCTATTGCTGACCAAGCAAGAACAATCCGTATCCCTGTGCATATGATTGAAACGATTAATAAACTTAACCGTATCTCTCGTCAAATGTTACAAGAAATGGGTCGTGAGCCAAATCCAGAAGAATTAGCAGAACGCATGATGATGCCTGAGGATAAAATCCGTAAGGTACTTAAGATTGCTAAAGAGCCAATTTCAATGGAAACACCAATCGGTGATGATGAAGATTCTCACTTAGGTGACTTTATCGAAGATACAACTATTGATTCGCCAATCGATTCGGCAACAATGGAATCTCTTCGTGGCGCAACTAACGATGTACTTGCAGGCTTAACAGCTCGTGAAGCTAAAGTACTACGTATGCGTTTTGGTATTGATATGAATACCGACCACACCTTAGAAGAAGTAGGTAAACAGTTTGACGTAACACGTGAGCGTATTCGTCAAATAGAAGCGAAAGCGCTGCGTAAATTACGCCACCCTTCTCGCTCAGATTTACTGAAAAGCTTTTTAGACGCTAAATAATTTTAGCGCTACTATATAAACTAAAAAGGCCGCTATAGCGGCCTTTTTTCTATTTGAAGGAAATAACCATGGCTTGGATCCAAATTCGTATTAATGCCAATGCTGCAACAGCTGATGCCGTAAGCGATCTATTAATGGAAGCGGGTAGCGCTTCAGTAACCTTTATTGACGCAAAAGACACCCCTATCTACGAGCCTAAAATTGGCACCGTTGTGTTCTGGGCTGATACCACAGTTATTGGCCTGTTCGAAGCTAATCATGATATGAACGCAGTCGTTGCGTTATTGAAGCGCCATGATGAGCTAAAAGACAATTTAGTATACAAAATCGAGCAACTTGAAGATAAAGACTGGGAACGTGAATGGATGGATAACTTCCACCCTATTCAATTTGGCGAAAAACTATGGATTTGCCCAAGCTGGCGCGACATTCCTGACCCTGATGCTGTAAATGTATTGCTAGACCCTGGCCTTGCTTTTGGCACGGGTACGCATGCAACAACGGCCTTGTGCCTTAAATGGTTAGAAAGCCAAGATCTGACGGGTAAAACGGTTGTTGATTTTGGTTGTGGCTCAGGCATTTTAGGTATTGCAGCTATAAAACTAGGTGCAGAGCGTATGATTGGGATAGATATTGACCCTCAAGCGCTTGAAGCTAGCCTTGATAACGCGAACCGAAATGGTGTTGCAGACAAACTCGAAGTATACCTTCCAGAAAACCAACCTGAGTTTAGTGCAGATATAGTAGTGGCCAATATTTTAGCCCAGCCACTTCGCGAATTACATAGTGTGATTTTAGGGTTATTAAAGCCAGGTGGTAAAATTGCCATGTCAGGTATTTTAGAAGAACAAGCACAATCGGTTGCTGACATTTATGCACCGTTTATTGAACTAGATGACATTGCCGTTGAAGGTGATTGGACTCGAGTAAGTGGCACTAAAAAAGCGTAATAAATCGAACAATCAAATCTAGAGCATTAACTCAAAACATGCATGTAAAGCCTGTATTTAACAGGCTTTACTATTTTTTTACATATCAAAAAATTTTCTAGTTATCTTGTAAAAAATAAAATCTGTATGAATTTCAAACAAATCAACCTACTTGTCATGTGGTTATCAAATGTCAATACGAAAAGGGCAAAAAAAAGTTACTTTTGTTCAATTTATAGCCTTTGATTTTTGTGAAAAAAACCGTAAACTTAGCGCCCCTTGAAAAGAGGCCTATTGAATATAGTGCGTATCGGTAAATACCAACTTGAGAATAATGTAATTGTCGCGCCAATGGCAGGCATTACAGACAGACCATTCAGACAACTTTGTCGACGCTTAGGTGCGGGCTTAGCTGTGTCTGAAATGCTATCGTCAAATCCTAAGGTTTGGAAAACAGAAAAGTCGATGAACCGTATGGATCACAGCGGTGAGTCGGGTATACGCGCGGTGCAAATTGCAGGAGCAGATCCTGAGCTTATGGCGCAGGCCGCACAATTCAATGTTGCTAATGGTGCACAGATCATAGATATCAATATGGGGTGCCCAGCAAAAAAAGTGAACAAGAAACTCGCAGGCTCTGCCTTATTACAGTTTCCTGAACTTGTGGAAGAGATTATTGATGCAGTTGTTAATGCTGTTGATATACCTGTGACACTTAAAATCCGTACAGGATGGGATCCGGATAACCGTAATGGTGTAGAGATTGCGAGAATAGCTGAACGTTATGGCATTGCATCACTTGCTGTACATGGGCGTACGCGCGCATGTATGTACAAAGGTGAGGCTGAGTACGCCACGATTAGGGATATAAAACGTTCAGTGTCGATTCCTGTAGTTGCCAATGGTGATATTACATCACCAGAAAAAGCAAAACAGGTTTTAGACTATACGGGTGCAGATGCCATTATGATTGGCCGAGCCGCCCAAGGTCGCCCTTGGATATTTAGGGAGATAGACCACTATTTGCGAACTGGGGAACATTTACAGCCACCTGCTATTGCAGAGGTGCGCAGTATATTAATGGAGCATTTAACAAACCTCCATATGTTTTACGGTGAGCCAATGGGAGCGCGAATTGCTCGCAAACATGTATCTTGGTATTTGCAAACCCATGACAGTGATGGTCAGTTTAGGCGAGTATTTAATGCGCTCGACAACCCACAGGCACAGGTCGTCGCATTAGAGCAATACTTTAAAACACTAGCAGCTAACTAAGAAAGAAAGAGACTTAATAATGTTCGAACAAAACGTGACTTCTCCATTTATCACTAACCCTCATGTTCAGTCACACGAGAAACCGCAGCCATTGCGTGATGCAGTAAAAAAAGCTGTTCACCACTATTTAAAGCAGCTTAACGGTCAAGATGTGCAAGACGTTTACGACCTTGTTCTTTCAGAGCTAGAAGCGCCATTACTTGAAGAAGTAATGACATATACACGTGGTAACCAAACTCGTGCAGCAATTTTACTAGGTATCAACCGTGGTACTTTACGTAAAAAGCTTAAAAAATACGGCATGAACTAATACCAATTATATTGAAAGCGTAAGTATTCTAACGAGCTAAACAAGCCCATAACGTCGTTAAAAGTTTTTTATGTAGAATAACTACACTGCAAAATTTTTGCCTTGTTATAGACTTGTTTTTCTATCGTTATTACTACTTACTAATCCAATACAACTGGTATTTTGTAAAAAAAGCACCTTAGGGTGCTTTTTTTATGCCTACAGTATATTAACTAAATTGCAAAATGCTCACGCTTATTGAGCCTTTATAAGTCGTTTTTTGAGTAGTAATCAGTTAAAATGCCCGCTTCTAAGCTAGCTCATTAACTGAGGAAATCAAACTACAATGGATACTCATCGTCCCATTCGTCGCGCACTATTAAGTGTGTCTGATAAAACCGGTATTGTTGAATTTGCCCGCGCACTTGAAGCGCAAGGCGTTGATATTTTATCAACTGGCGGCACATGTAAACTACTTGCTGATAACGCCATAAAAGTGACTGAAGTATCAGATCACACAGGCCACCCTGAAATCATGGATGGTCGCGTAAAAACCCTTCACCCTAAAATTCACGGCGGCATTTTAGCCCGTCGCGGACAAGATGAAGATGTAATGGCAGATAACAACATCTCTGCTATCGATATTGTTGTAGTTAACTTATACCCCTTTGCGAATACTGTCGCTCAAGAAAACTGCAGCCTTGAAGATGCCATTGAAAACATTGATATTGGCGGCCCTACAATGGTTCGTGCAGCAGCTAAAAACCACAAAGATGTAACAATCGTGGTAAACGCAAGCGACTACGACCGTGTTATTAGTGAAATGCAAAACAACAATGGTTCAACAACGTACAAAACACGTTTTGATTTAGCGATTGCCGCCTACGAGCACACTGCACAATACGATGGCATGATTGCTAACTACTTCGGTAAAATGGTGCCTGATTACACCGAGGAAGCTGCTGTAGAGACTAAATTCCCACGTACTATCAACATGCAGTTCACTAAAAAACAAGATATGCGTTACGGTGAAAACTCACATCAAGATGCTGCTTTTTATGTTGAAAATGACATTGCTGAAGCATCAGTTGCAACAGCAACTCAATTGCAAGGTAAGGCCCTTTCGTTTAACAACATTGCAGATACCGATGCAGCACTTGAATGTGTTAAAGAATTTGACGTACCTGCGTGCGTAATTGTAAAACATGCTAATCCGTGTGGTGTTTCAATTGGGGACAATATTCTACAAGCATACGAGCGCGCTTTTAAAACAGACCCTACATCAGCATTTGGTGGCATTATTGCCTTTAACCGAGAGCTAGATGCAGCAACTGCACAAGCAATTGTTGACCGTCAGTTTGTTGAAGTAATTATTGCACCTAGTATTTCGAGCGACGCTGCAAAAATTGTTGAAGCTAAAAAGAACGTGCGCCTATTAGAGTGTGGACAGTGGACAGGTAAAGCCGCAGGCCAAGATATTAAACGCGTTAACGGCGGTATTTTAGTTCAAGACCGCGACTTAGGCATGGTAACGCAAGGCGACTTAAAAGTTGTTTCTAAGCGCCAGCCTTCTGAGCAAGAACTTAAAGATTTACTGTTTTGCTGGAAAGTAGCTAAATTTGTTAAATCAAACGCAATTGTTTATGCCCGTGACGGTATGACCATTGGTGTGGGCGCAGGCCAAATGAGTCGCGTATACTCAGCTAAAATTGCAGGTATAAAAGCCGCCGACGAAAACCTTGAAGTTAAAGGTTCAGTTATGGCGTCTGACGCATTCTTCCCATTCCGTGATGGCATTGACGCAGCAGCAGCAGCTGGCATTACTGCGGTAATTCAGCCTGGAGGCTCAATGCGTGATGAAGAAGTGATTGCAGCTGCTGATGAAGCTGGCATGGCAATGGTACTAACTGGTATGCGCCATTTCCGCCACTAATCACACAAAGGGTTAAACGTTGGTTTAACCCTTTTTGTTTGCTATAAATTCACGTATTCTGATTATTCAATAACCTATTTAAAATTATAATGTGAAGGAACAAACAATGAAATTTGCGCTAAAATCGCTACTTGTAGCCACACTAACAATGACATCGACTATGGCGCTTAGCCATAACCACGAATCAAGCCTTGAACATGCACTTCAATCAAGCGAACGCAATGCTAAAAACAGCGCTCGTGATGAATATCGTCACCCAGCTCAAACACTTGCATTTTTTGGCTTTAAACCAACCATGACAGTTGTTGAAATTGCACCCGGTGGTGGTTGGTATAGTGAAATTTTAGCGCCAGCATTAAAAGAGCAAGGCACTTATTATGCCGCGCATTTTCCTGCTGATTCATCAGTTGGCTACTACCAACGCTCTCTTGCAGGCTTTAAACAAAAAGTAGCTGAAGATAAGCGCTTTAGTAGCGTTAAAATTACTGAGTTTGCACCTGTAACACATTTAGATATTGCGCCAGCTGGCAGTGCCGATATGGTTTTAACATTTCGTAATGTACATAACTGGTATATGGGCAAAGATAAAAGCGGTGCATTAAGTGCATTCCAAGCTTTTTATAAAGCCCTTAAACCAGGTGGTACATTAGGTTTAGTTGAACACCGTTTAGCTGAAGAGCGTGCTGATGAAGATCAAAAAACATCAGGTTATATGAAGCAGAGCTACGTAGTAGACCTTGCTGAACAAGCTGGGTTTGAATTAGTAGCAAGCAGTGAAATAAATGCAAATCCAAAAGATACAGCCGATCACCCTAAAGGTGTATGGACGCTACCACCAAGCTTAAGACTCGGCGAACAAGATGCTGACAAATATAAAGCCATTGGTGAAAGCGACCGCATGACGCTGAAATTTAAGAAACCGCTTTAAATAGGAATTTTCGCCATGAATGTTTTAGTCATTGGCAGCGGCGGCCGCGAACACGCACTTGCGTTTAAAGCCGCTCAAAACACCAAAGTAAATACTGTATTTGTAGCCCCTGGTAATGCAGGTACTGCACTTGAACCAAAACTTGAAAACGTAGCAATAAACGTTGACGACTTAGATGGTTTACTTAATTTTGCACAGCAAAATAAGGTAGAGCTTACTATTGTAGGTCCTGAAATACCGTTAGTACTGGGTGTTGTTGATAAGTTTCGTGAACATAACATGGCTATTTTTGGACCAACGGCGGGCGCAGCTCAGCTTGAAGGTTCGAAATCGTTTACTAAAGACTTTTTAGCACGTCATAAAATCCCAACGGGTGACTACCAAACGTTTGAACAAATTGAGCCTGCCCTTGCTTATTTAAAAGAGAAAGGCGCGCCAATTGTTGTAAAAGCAGATGGTTTGGCTGCGGGTAAAGGCGTAATTGTAGCCATGACGGAGGCCGATGCCGAAGAAGCGATTCGCGATATGCTTGCGGGTAATGCTTTTGGCGATGCGGGAAGTCGTGTTGTTATTGAAGAGTTTTTAGACGGTGAAGAAGCGTCTTTCATCGTAATGGTTGATGGTAAAAACGTATTACCATTTGCAACCAGCCAAGATCATAAACGCGCTTACAATGGCGATGCGGGTCCTAACACGGGTGGCATGGGTGCATACTCACCTGCGCCAGTTGTTACTGATGAAATCCACCAGCGTATTATGAACGAAGTGATCTACCCTACGGTAGAAGGCATGGCAAGCGAAGGCCATCCGTACACCGGCTTTTTATATGCAGGTTTAATGATTGACGAAACAGGTACCCCTAAAGTAATTGAGTACAATTGTCGCTTTGGCGACCCTGAAACTCAACCAATGATGCTACGTTTGCAATCAGATTTGGTTGAATTGATTGAAGCTGCTAACCGTGTAGAACTTGATAAAACAACAATTGAGTTTGACCCACGCGCAGCCGTTGGTGTTGTACTTGCCGCTAAAGGCTACCCTGGTGATTACCCTAAAGGTGACGCTATTTCGGGGCTAAAAGTGGATTACCCTGCAGGTGAAAAAGTGTTCCATGCGGGTACTAAACAAAGTGGCAATGAGGTTGTAACCGCAGGCGGTCGCGTATTATGCGCAACAGCACTTGGTAACACTGTTACGCAAGCGCAGCAACGCGCCTATGAGCTTGTTAAACAAATTAGCTGGGATGGTATGGAATATCGTACAGATATAGCTCACCGTGCTATTGCACGCGAGCAATAGCCTATAATACCTATTCATTGGTATAACCAATTAATTTAACTAAAAAAGCGCAGTTTCCCTGCGCTTTTTTAGTGCTACACTAATTAAAAGGTTTTTTAAAAGTAAATTAACGTTGGAACTAAGAACTTTACGTTACCATGCAATTGCTGTTGCCATACTGATTTTTATATTTTTTATAATCAGTACATTGGCATCAAACTTAGTCGTGCCTACACGATATACAATTGATAAAACGGCTCCAATGTACCTCGATTACGCCTACTATATTGACGAAACCAAAACTAAAACATTCGATACCATCATTAACCAACCTGAATTACTTACTCATCAACCATTTTCAGATGTTCCATGGAGCTTTAGCCAACAAAATTATTGGTTGTTTCTTGATTTAGAAAATAAAAGCCTTAACAAGCAAAATGTTGTAGCACATTTTGACAACCCTATGGTCGATCACCTTACGGTTTATCGCCTCGATAAAAATAACAAACTAGTTGAAACATACAAACTCGGCGATAAAGAAGAAGCCCTCTCTTTATTTGAATACAGCGTGCCGCATATTCGCTTTTTAGTAGAAAGAAAATCATCACAACGCCTAGTAATAAAAATAGACACAATAGGCATAAGTAAAACACCTGTAAACTTGTATCGTGATAAAGAGTTTATTGACTTAGTGCGCTCTCAAACTGGGATCTGGGGTATTTTTGTAGGCGTGCTATTGATGGCTGCGCTTTACAACTTGGTGCTTTATTTTGGTATAAAAGACCGTGTTTATTTAATTTATATTGGCTACATCGTCAGCGCTATTACACTAATGGGTGCAGTACTGGGCTTTGGTTTTTATTTATGGCCTAAGCAATGGCAGCTCTTTATTCACGAACAAATTGTGTTTAGTAATTATGGGGTCGCCTTTTTCACCCTTGCTTTTTGCACCATGTTTTTGCGCTATCATAAAGATAAATGTTGGCGTTACAAAATGAGTATAGCTCTACTTTGGCTTATGTTTACTCTTGCTGTATGTAGCTTGTTTATTCCTGAAAATATAGCGGCTCCTATATTTTTTGGTGTAATGGTACTGCTTTATATTACTTGTATTATTTTAATATATAACAAGTTACGCAGTGGTTTTAGGTGGGCTAAGTTTTATGTTTTATCATGGATACCGCTAATTTTTGGTGCGGCAATTCAACCTATGGAACTCACTGGTGTTTTACCGTATACCTTTGCAACCCGCCATGCCTTTTTAGTCGCTATTTTGTGCGAAGTTATTTTAATGGCGATGGCATTAGCTGACAGGGTAAGGTATCAGCGAGAACGTGCGCTTTACCATGCCACGCATACACAACAAACACGATTACTTAATAGCTCCAAGCTAAAACAAGCATTTATGGCACTACAGAGCCAAAATCGCTCAACAACGTTGTGTTTAATAAAAATACGTCACTTTAATTCACTCAATACGATTATTACCTCTTCTCAGGGCTACACACTTATAAAGCATATAGCCAAAGAGCTTGAATTAGAACTCAGCCATGAACGTGAATTTACAAACCTCGAAACAGATTTAAACACCAGTCCTCGCTTAGCCGATTTAAGCAGTGGTGTATTTGCCTGTATTTCTACAAAAACACAAAACCAAGAAATGCTAGAAGCACTACTGACTAAAATAATTAGTAGCTTACCAAAACAATATGAAATTAAAGGGCTAAACCTGCAGCTTAGTTACAGTATAGGTATTAGTAGTGCAGGTAAAAGTAACGACTTTGAATATTGGTTAAAGCGTGGTTATTTAGCGCTTAAAAAAGCAAAAGGTAGCGTTAATCAAGTTGGGTCATCGTCAAACGGTAATAATCTGATAATGGACGTTGCTCTAGCCGCTAAGCTGCAACAAGCAATCAAAACAAATCAACTGGCGCTTTATTACCAACCTCAAATAAACTTATTAAGTAACCACGTAAGTGGTGCTGAAGCTTTATTACGTTGGCCCGACCCAACTTACAGCAACTTATCAATTGAAGAGCTAATAATACTTGCTGAACACACAGGTATTATTAACGAGCTAACACTGTGGGTAATAGAGCAAGCTTGTAAAGACATAATTGAGCTTACTAAAAATGGCTATAACGAGCACACAATTAGCGTAAATTTAAGTGCTAAAAACTTAACCATAAATAATTTAGCCGAAAAAGTAGAAAATATTTTAATTAAATACCAAGTGCCGGCACACTTACTTAAATTTGAACTAACCGAATCGGCCTTCGTAGATAGTCAAGATGCACTTATAAAGTTAGTTGATGAGTTAACCGCATTAGGTATTAAAGTGGTACTGGATGACTTTGGGACAGGCTACGCGTCACTTAGCTACTTAGTTAATTATCACTTTAGTGAGCTTAAAATAGATAAGTCATTTGTTTTTGATTTGCCTAACAACCCAACTCACCAAGTTATTGTACAAACAGCCATTGATATGGCGCATAACCTCAATTTATCAATAACAATTGAGGGGGTAGAAACCCAAGAAATCCATCACTTGCTCAAAGATATGAACGCTGATTCCGCCCAAGGTTATTTATACGCAAAAGCACTGCCTTACACCGACTATTTACACTTCTTAAAAAGCCAATATAGCTTAAAAATGTTAGACTCCTCTTTTTAACATCTTTAGGGGCCAAGTAAAGATGCAAGGCACACTGCGTAAACTAAAATCGAGCTTAACCGAACCAGTACAATATCACTTACCTGTAGGTGAACACTTAGTAGACTTAAATGCATTTATAGGTAAGGAGCTTACGCTTACCTTTAGTGGCACTATTTTATGTTCTAACTGCGGTAAAAAAACCAAAAAAAGCTATTCTCAAGGTCACTGTTTTGTATGTATGCGCAAGCTTGCTAGTTGCGATATGTGCATAATGAAACCAGAAACCTGCCACTACGATCAAGGCACTTGCCGAGAGCCGCAGTGGGGCGAAGAAAACTGCATGATCCCACACTATGTGTATCTCGCTAACACCTCAGGTTTAAAGGTAGGTATTACCCGCCACACACAAATACCGACTCGCTGGGTTGATCAAGGCGCCACTCAGGCATTACCTATTTTTAAAGTGCAAACTCGCCTGCAATCTGGTTTAGTAGAAGTTGCATTGGCTGAATTTATTGCCGACAAAACTAATTGGCGCAATATGCTAAAAGGTCAAAACGACGCAATTGACTTAAAAGCAGCGGCAGCCGAGCTGATCCCACAAATTAGTGAAAAGCTAAACGAGCTCAGTGAATTATTTGGCGCAACAGCAATAGAGCAACTTGATGAAGATGTGGTTGATTTAAACTTTCCAGTAACCGAATACCCAACAAAAATCAGCTCATTTAACTTTGATAAAGACCCTGTTGTAAGTGGTGTTTTACAAGGTATTAAAGGTCAGTACTTAATCTTTGAAAAAGGCGTTATTAATATACGTAAATTTACGTCTTATGAAGTAACCGTAGGCTAACGGGCCATGTTAAACAGCTACCCACAATTATTGGTTATTTATAATGAGCTTGAGATAGCCCATAACCAACAAGAGCAACAAGAGTGCTTGCACAGCGTTACGCAAAGTGAACTAAGCGATGTGCGAGTACTTAACAAGCAAGGTGACTACCTTAATTTACAAGGCACTGTTTGCCCTAAATTGAATGGCGAGCAACTAGCACAGCTTGTTACAGCTTACTTATTAAATGAAGGACAATGCTGCCTTGGTAAAATCAAAACCCTAAGTACTGCGCAGGCGTTTGATTTACTAGGGCTATAAACACTCTCTTTATTTAAACCTCAGTAAGCACTTTTATATGCGCTACAGCACTGCGACCTAAAGCTGATAGCGCATAGCCACCTTCTAAATACGAAATAACCCCTTTACAACCGCCCTCTTTAGCAACGCCACATAGTTGCTCGGTAAGCCAAGTATAGTCATCTTCAACAAATTTTAAGCTTGCCATATCATCTTCTAGGTGAGCATCGAACCCTGCGCTTATAAAAAGTAATTCAGGTTTAAACGCTTTTAATTTTGGTAGCCATTGCTGAGCAAACACCTCTTTTAAATCGTCGCCATTACTGGCAATTGGCAGAGGTGAATTAACTATATGGCTATTATTTTTAACCGCTGTATTTGGATAAAACGGATACTGAAATAACGAACAAAGCAGTACATTTTCGTCATCAATAAAAATATCTTGCGTGCCATTACCGTGGTGTACATCAAAATCCGCAATAGCAATGCGCTTAACCCCTTTGCTTTGTGCGTACTTAACAGCAATAGCTAAGTTATTAAACACACAAAACCCAGATGATGAGTTTTTATTAGCGTGATGCCCTGGCGGGCGTACTGAGCAAAAAGCAGCATCGAGTTTATCGGCAAGTATTTCATCAACCGCTAACAATCCTGCACCTACTGCCCGCTCAATCGCTTTAAACGAATCGGGGCACAGCCACGTATCGCCATCTAAATTAGCGAGCCCTTCTGTTGGTAGCGTATTTTCTACGTGTTTAAGTAAAGCTTCATCGTGAGCAAGTAGATAATGTTCACGCTCGGCCTTGGGTGCTTGTAGGTGTGTTAAGCCAACATCTACGCCGCTGGCAAGTAATCTATCGGTTATGGCATCTAGACGCTCTGGGCACTCGGGGTGGTCGCCTATCATTTTATGCTTACGGCAATGAGGATGAGAAATAACAGCGGTACGCATAAAAAGTCCCTTACAAGGTGTAAAAACTTAATATAGCAAAGCCACCGATGGGTGGCTTTGCGACTTTGGTTTATATCAATACTTTAAATATCAATATTAGCTATTTTGCTTTTAAATGTAGGTTTCTAAAGTCAAAGCTAAAGTCGGTCACTTGTGTTGATACCGCGCGCATTTTGGCACTGTTTACACGGTTTTGTGAGCTCATTTCAAAACGAATAAACGCATCTGCTTCTAGTAATTTTTCATCCCACTTAACAATAAATGTATTGCCAGTGTAATGCTCAAGAGTGCCTTTCAAGCGTTTAGTGTGGGTAAAATCAATGCGTAATTTACCATCTAACTGCTCAATAATTACATCGCCGTACCAGTCATCGTGCAATGTTCCGGTGTAATTAATATTTGGTAATTGTGGTTGGTAGTCAGCGGGGGCTTCTGGTTTTGCATTAGCATACGCTTGTTGCTTGCCTTCAAAATGACTTTTAGCTAAATCTTCTACCCAGTCTTTATCTTCAAGTTCAAGTGCATCTTCAAGCACTTCATGGGTTACAGCCGAAAGTGCACCAAAAGCTTGTTGATTAGATAAAATAACAATACCGAGGTTTTTCTCAGGCAATAAAGTAACTTGCGATACCATTCCCAAAATACCACCGCCGTGACCTAGCTTTTTAAAGCCGTGGTAGTCTTCAATACTCCAGCCTAACCCATAACCCCTAAACTGCTGGTGATACGATTCAAACGCACTTTTAGACGCCATAGATGTAATATGTGGGTGCCACATTTGCGCTTGTTGCTTTTCACTAAATAGCTGCTCGCCACTTGGCATTTTACCGCCTGCTAATTGCGTACGAAGCCATTGGCTCATGTCGCTTACACTTGATGCAATGGCGCCTGCGCCTCTAAAGTCCTCAAGATAGTTCACAAAAAATGGATGAAGCGTGCCATCCATAGGAATATGACCTGTCGCCCAGTTTTTATTACTTTTAGGAATACGTGAAAAGCCCGCGCGTGAGTTATCCATATGCAGCGGCTGTAATATATTTTTTTCGATGTAATCGTTCCAGCTCATCCCCGCCACACGTGCAACCACTTCACCAGCGGTAACAAACATCAAGTTGTTATAAGCGTACTTACTACGAAAACTGCTCGCTGGTTTTAAATACTGTAATCCCGCTAAAATTTCATCAACTGATTTATCGGTACTTGGCCAAATCATTAAATCGCCTTGCCCAAGCCCAAGCCCACTGCGATGACTTAATAAGTCACGAATACGCATTTCGCGTGTTACGTACGAATCGTACAATCTAAACTCGGGTAAATGATCAATTACGCGGTCATCCCAGCTTAATTTACCTTCATCAACCAACTTTGCCAGTGCCGCAGTAGTGAATGCTTTTGTGTTTGAAGCAATACCAAATAAAGTGTCTTTGTTTACTTTTTTGTTGGTATCGAGATTAGTTACACCAAAGCCTTTAGCAAATATTACTTTATCGTTTTCAACAATGGCAACTGCCATCCCGGGTACGTCAAAACGTGCCATTGACGCTTTAATTACATCGTCAACTTTGTTGGTATCAACTTGTGCCCAGCTGCTAAACGTAGTGCCTGCTAATAGTGCAATTGCGGCAAGTTTGGTTAATTTCATATCAATCCTATTTTATTATTTTTGATGAACTGCAAATTCAATTGCTGCGCGCTCTTGATTGGTGTCGCTTTTTTGTGCGCGATTTAATATGGCATCACTGTATTCTTTTGGTACGCCCGCTTCAAGTGAACCGCGATGAACGTGTTTTATGTACCAATCATATGGCAGTACATCGCTGTCATGGGTATTAGCTATATAACAATGTGCGGCTACAGTCTCACCCGTTAAAAGCGTCGGGGCTATATCTACACAATCGTAACCTACGCCCTCAATACCATCTAAAATAGCTTTTTCTTCTTCATTGAGCTCATAAATAACGCCGTAAACCAATGCATCTTCTTTATCGCTTGGACAAATACTGCATTTACCTGAGCCATCTTTAAATAGCATATCAAAAGTAAGCTCGTAGCCTTTAAGTACCGCAGTTCCTACACGCTTTACATTGGGCAAGCGCGCTAACAAACGATTAGATGACATATTAGAACCAAACGAGAAATTATATAGCGGCATTTTTATCTCCTGCGCTTTTTGAATAAGTTAAATAACAACACGTACTGCAAGTGCAATTAAAATAATGCCAATTCCACGGTCAAACCAATAACCGCGTTGTTGGAAAAAGCCCCTTACATTATCTCGAGAAAGCATCATTGAAAGCATTGAAAACCACGCCCAAGTAGCCAATGCCATATACACGCCGTAGCCGACCTGTATGCTAGTAGGTGTTGTTGGGCTAATCACGAGTGTAAATAACGACATAAAAAATAACGTGGCTTTTGGGTTTAATGCATTGGTGAAAAAGCCGCGCCTAAAAGCCACCCAAACGGGTTCCTCTTGAACGGTTTTGTTTTCAACATCTTTTACAGCCTCGCCTTCATTACTTGCAGGCGGTTTTGCAGCTCTAAGAGCTTGTACGCCTAAGTAAGCTAAATATGCACCAGCAAGGTACTTGAGCGCCATAAATAAACTAGGCGATTGCGTTAAAATAAGCGCAACACCTAAAACACAATAGGCAACGTGCAGTAAAATAGCAGCGCCAACACCTGCGCTTGTCCACAATGCATTGCGCCTTCCTTGTTGCACACTTTGCTTAAGTACTACGGCAAAGTCAGGCCCTGGGCTTGCTACTGCAAAAAAATGAGCAATAACAATCAGTAAAAATTCATCTAAGTATTCCACGCAGATCCTTGCTAGTTTGGCGAATAAGCTAATAACAGCGGGTTGGCCGAGTTATTTACCAATGCTTTAATTTCTTTTTGTGCTTTTTTAAACTGGCCACGTAAATGCGGCTTTAAGTGCTTTTTAGACACCGTATCGTTTTTAAAGTAACTAATTAGGGCATGCATAAATACCGTATGCGTTTCACTTAACTTAGCTTCACGGTTAGCGTATGGATTATAGCAAGAGCCACACCCGCCTTTAAACTGATACACCGTGTTGCTCATCATCACACCAAACCCTAAAAAACAAGCAAGTGCATCAGCAGCTTGTGGTAAATACTCCCTACCACCTGGCGGTAGCACCCCCACGTGATGTATAAGTATGGTGGCCAGAGTACCTGCATAACTTGCCACTAAATCTTGTGGCTGATTAATCTGGTTAGGATTAAAAGAAATATTAATCGTATGGCTTGGCGGCACAATTAAATGGCTGCCTTCGCCACGTATTTCATTGCTAAATTCAAAGTGTGGAAAAACTTGCGGTTGTAATTGCTGCGGTGCAACTAGTTGGATAGGCCATGCGTTCATACCCGCGTAATTAGTAACGCGGTTAAAAACATTACTCGCCATTTCTTCAATGCTCGATACCGAATCAGGGAAAAAAGTGGCCGTTGGCAGTATTATTTGAGTGTGCTTTGTAAAAAACTCAGCATCAAAGTTTTCTACAGCCCAAATAAATGTATCAATAAGCCATTGCTGTTCTTGCTGCTCTAATAATGGCTTTGATTTAAATAAAGCTAACATAGTGTGCTCTTTTAGGTTTTAGTTTAGGTGCTTACGTAGGTGCTAACTTAGTCTTTTTGTGTAAGCGCCCAGTCCCACGCTTGAGTATTGTATAGCGGCACAGTAGATAGCGCATGGTGGTGGCTTCCACTGGACTCTTTAGTTGAGTACGATAAGTACAATAAAGTACGATTTTCAGCATCGTAAATACGACGCACTTTTAGTGATTTAAATAATATACTTTTAGATGATTTGAATATCACCTCGCCCGATTTGCTGCGGTCTATTTTTTGTAGCTGCTGCGCTGTAATTGGCCCCGTTTGACGACACGCTATAGACATATCAGAGGGATCAGAAAAGTCCAAATTAGCCTCTATATGACTAATATGACAAGTAACGCCCTCAACAATAGGATCTTGCTGCGAATTCACCACAACATCTTTAGTTGTAAATAACCCAAGGCTTACCGAAGCAACATCGTCAGAGCAAGCACTTAACGTAACAATTGCACCTGCAAGTAAAGCTAAACGTTTAAATTTTTGTGGTAATTTCATACTTATCCTTAATCAATATATAGGTAACTTAGTAGATAAGTTACTAAGCGAAGGTTCACCTGTTTGTTTTTATACTAACATCAAAAATAAATACGACTAAATTAGTTTAAAGTAAAGATTTTAGATAGCTCAGGATTTAGTGACCCCTCTTGTATTTGGTACAATTACCTCTCGCTCATGCAGTAACTCATAATAGGAAACGCCTAAATGCCGCACATTATTATTGAACACTCAGAAGACCTCCCCGTTTTACCTCAAGTACTGGTAGAAAAAATTCATACAACCGCTTTCGAAAGTAACTTGTTTGAATTAGAAACCATAAAAACACGTGCTATTGCTTATCAGCAATATCAACTTGGCGCAGGAAAATCAGGGTTTATACATATCGCGGTACATATTTTGGCAGGGCGCTCAATTGAGCAAAAACAAATGTTAAGCGAACTGCTACTTTCATGTTTAAAAACATATTGCAGAGCATCAGACAGTCTAAGCGTAAATATTTACGATATTGAGCATGAGATATACCGTAAAAATTAGTTAACTCTTGTAGTTTTGAGCAATAAAAGTAAACACTAGTAAGTAAAAAGCCCCAATAGCTGTCTCTTGATCACAAGTCTGACTCAAGAGATTTTGCTAAATCGTAGCCTTCCAGGATGGCTTGTAACTTAAGCCATCCTTTCCA
>NZ_WTKX01000021.1:0-90236 GCF_011378755.1 Pseudoalteromonas sp. Z1A2
AGTCAGAAAATACACGATATCCAAACTAATAAAATGGATGTAAGGCTCGATGAAAATAAAGTGCCTATTGAGCTTGTTAATATGGTGCAGTCGTTTAACTCAATGCTCGACAGGCTCCAGGGTGAATTTATTCGCTTATCAAATTTTTCTAGTGATATTGCTCATGAACTACGAACTCCACTAACAAATATAATTACTCAAACACAGGTTGGATTATCTAAAAAAAGGCAGTTGGAAGAGTATCAAGAATTATTGTTTTCTAACTTAGAAGAACTTGAGCGATTAACTAAAATGGTTAGTGATATGCTTTGGCTCGCAAAAACTCAAAATGGGCTAATTAAACCCGTTCAAAACACTCTAAAAAGCCATGATGAAATTGAAGTGTTATTTGAGTATTTTGACGCTTTGGCTGAAGACTCATTGATTGCATTTAATAAAAAAGGTCAAAACCTTTGTTTTTATTGTGACAAATTACACTTTCGCCAATTATTATCAAACTTACTATCCAATGCAATTAGATACGCCCCAAAAGGCTCATCAATCACTGTAAACAGTGAAATGACCACCGCTGAAAAAATATGCATTTCAGTGATTAATACAGGGGAGAGAATACCTTCTGAGCATTTATCTTATTTATTTGACCGCTTTTATCGACCTGATAAGTCGCGGCAACGACACAGCGACGGAGCAGGTTTAGGGCTTGCAATAGTTAAAGCTCTAGCGCAAGCAAACGGTGGAGATATAGAGGTCAGTTCAAATAATCAAACTACCAGCTTTAAAGTTTATTTAAATTTAGTTAAAAGCTAATTATTAAAATCGATTAACTCAATGTTTGCTTGTAGCTCTTTGGCGAAGTTCAGCTAAGTGCTGTGAGTTCAACCACTCAAAGCTGCCTATCTTCTTTTAATTTCCAATTCACAGGTGTCCGGCATTTTTCAAGTTAGTTGTTGCCTTAAGTTTCAAACTTTTTGTTCGCTTAAGCATAAATCAAAACTCTTTAATTCTTGGTGCGGTCTTTTGCTGCCAATATGTTAGCCAGTAGGCGACTAGTAAACTAGCAATTGAAAATAAAAGCATAAATATAGCTTTAAGGGTGCTATCTCTTGTCGAATCATAAATTAATATAGGTATTGCAATGAAAGGGAGTGAACCTGCTATAGCTCGATACAGACCTACTAGATTAAAACCAATTTGGTATGAAAGTGTATGTAATCTGTATTTAAATGTTCTACTAAAATCGGATAAGACAAACTGTATTTAGAAATAGCCCAAACAACACAATGCAAAAGAGTTAGTAAACTAAAATAGTATATTAGACGGTCTGGTGGCGTAATCCCTTCTAAAAAGCTAACCAGGCCTTCTACGCCTGAAAAGAGTAATACTAAAAGGCTGGAAATTGAGCCAAATACAATTGCACAAATAATTTTGTCAAAGAGTAGGTTTGTAGTGGTTTTCTTCTTTGGATGGTTTGCATAATTGTTTTCTATTGTACTTTGAGCTTTAAAATACAATTTGAAAAACATAGAGACAAGTTAAAAGTAAAAGAAGAGTAAAAACTTGTTCAGTAGAGTGCCATTAGCTGTCTTCCTATATATCCCCCCCTTTTATACCTTAAAAGTATAAAATAATTTAAGGCGAGTATCGTGCGATAAATGTGCGACATATATCTAAAAATACTAATCTAATTGTGCGATAAAGAAGAGAGTTTAATTTATAACAGTTTGAAATGAAGAGGAATTAATTGGTCGGTATGGAGAGATTCGAACTCTCGACCCCTGCCACCCCATAAAAATAAAGATTAGATTTAAGTAGAAGTAAGTAGCTGCAAGTAGAACGTGTTTTTAATTTAACCTTCTGTTATAAATGGTTTAAATTTAATTTATTAGTATAGGTTAGCTCTAAGTAGAATTAAGTAGTTGAATACGGAGGATGCTACATATATGCTGCATGTACTTTCTTTTTAATATTTGGTGCTACATATGCCTGTCGTGAAAATGTTATTGACTGATTCGTTATTAAGCTCAGTTCCTGAACCTATTAAACGGATAAATGACACAAAGTTAAGTGGTTTTCATGCACGTGTAGGTAAAACACAAAATGATAAAAAGCGTAAAATTGCACTTTACTTAAATTATCGTTTTGGTGGCATCAAAGGCAAACAGCGTAATTACCATTTGGGGTACTTTGGCGAGTGTGATTTAAAAGACGTACGCAAGGAAGTTGAAAGTCTAAAAGGGCGAGTTGCTTTGGGTGAAGACGTATACGAAACAAAGCAGATATCACTAAAGCAGCAATTTATCGAAGATACATCACCAACCGTAGAAGAGCTTGCTAAGGAGTTTATTGAAAGAGATATTCAAGTTAACCGAAAAGACGTAGATCCTGTAATTAGAATGTTCAAAAAAGACATTTTGCCCTTTATAGGCAACTATAAGCTCAAAGAGATAACTCGACGTGACATTCTTAATAAGGTGCTTGATCCAATAAAAGATCGGGGTTCAAATACCCAAGCTAATAAAACACTCTCTATTTTAAAACAAATGTTCGACTTCGGTGTTGAGCGAGATCTTATGCAGGGCAATCCTGTTAGCACAGTGAAAAAGAAAAGCGTAGGTGGTCTTGAAAAGTCTAGAACCAGAGCGCTTGAGTTTGAAGAGGTTATTCAAGTATTTGACCGCCTACCAAAGCTAGGTATAAGCCAGCAAGTTATTTACGCATTGAAGTGTATTACTCTAACTGGCTGTCGGCCAATAGAGGTTACAGGTGCACAGTGGCAAGAGTTTGATTTTGACAAAATGATATGGACAATCCCAGCCGAGCGCGTAAAGCAAAACAAAGATGGCGAAAGAACCCATAAAGTACCAATTACTCAAAATATGGTTATTTTGCTTGATGAGTTACGTGCAGCATTTGGCTATCTCGATTCTAAATATGTATTTCCTAGTACAACAACTAATAAATCAGGCCCAGGTGAACAACCTATTGATAGGCACTCACTGTCACGATCCATAAGTCGAAAGTTAGAGCAATTGGGAGTCCCAAAGTTTGTACCTCACGATTTACGCCGAACGGTTGCGACTCGGTTAGGTGATACTGATATTGGAACTGATCCAATAGTGATTGAAAAAATATTAAATCACCAATTACAAGGTGTGCAGGGCGTTTATAATATGCAGGAGTATATGGATGCTAGAAGGAAAGCATTGGAAGAATGGCATGATAAAATCAATATCAGTAATAACGGACAGTATTAATTGCGATAATGCCAAATGTTTGATGGGCTTTAAAACTAATTAGATATTACAAGAACTAAATAAGTAGTGCTCCGAATGTGTTTTAAAATCCTTTAATGTGTAGTAAAATAGAAATGTTAAGTCTTCTGTAATCAATGCAAGGGAAAAAAATGAATTTACTCAAGTTAGAGTCACATATATTCATTAATAATTTAAAAGAGCCAAGTACGGCAGATATGTCAGAATTAATAAATGCTTATTCGGGCGATGAGCTTTTACCTCAGTATTTCGAAGAGCAAATATTAAGCACATCAAAAAGAGTAAAGCGGTTAATGTTCTTAAATCCAATGGAAGCTAAGAGTGTTCGCTACATGTCTAATAGGTTGTTAATATCTAAAGAGGTTAACCCTTTTGGCAGTGATTTAGATTTAGAAATTTCATTAAATGACTTTAGAGAGTTTACCAATAGATGTTTAGATATCTATGAAAAGCACTTTGAAATAGCTATGTCAGCACATAGAGCATCACTAGTTCTTAATTTTATAACTCAAATCACTCCAGAAACTAAAGAAAAATTTTCAAAGAAAATTGTAAAAGTTTTTCCTTGGGAATCTAAAAATTTCGTTGAGTTGAAGTTTAGAGTCGGTGATGTTGTAGACTTAACAATGGAAAAGAAAGTTAATGTAATTATGTCTATTGATGATGGTGTAGTTGAAAAAAATACAAATGGCCAAATGTCTTCTAGAGATGAGTGCTTTATTACACAATTTGATATTAGTACTGATTCTGACAATAAACACGGCCGAATCACAAAAGAATCACATACTGGTTTGATCAAGGAGATGGGGTCTATCATTATGGACCGAACAGCTCACTTAAAAGAAATTTTTCAGGAGTAGGTAGATGACTCAACCGATTGAGTTTACTCAAAATGGCAGAAACGATAGCTTTATATCTTATCATACTTACCATACAGAATACGACCTAACTGAAGCTCTTACTGGGCAAGATGAATATAGTTTTAAGGCTATTGATGAGGATCTTCTAACTGCCTTCAACAGTGATGTTAAAGATTTTAATACTGGCTTTACTTATTTTTTTTCTACAGGCACTACATCTGAGTTAAAAAATAATAAAGGAAGCCTTGAAGAAGATTCATATGTCAGTATTTTCCTTAACTTACTTAAAAATAACACTTATGAAGAAGGTATTTGTGGCATAACCGAATATCAATTTCTCGAGTTTTACACCAAAAAATATGAGCTGTTTAATACGGTTTGTAACAGAGTTTGGCAAGAGTGTTATAAGTCTGAAAACCAAAGCATCCATGCCCATTATTTGAATGCAATTGTAAATATTTCTGAAGAATTAGATCAAAGTGATATTGACTTGTTTTTACCATTTGCAGTTTCTGCACTATCACACAAAGACATTAGGATAAAAGAGGCTGGTGTGGCAATGTTTGAGAGGTGGGATAACTCTGAACATAAAGGACTTTTATCTAAAGTGGACAGTACAGGGGTAGTTTGGCTAGATGAATATAAAAATAGCGTTTTGGAAGCTCTCGGAGAATAAATATGGAGTACTTATTAAGGAAGATAGCTAGAGCTAAATGGCAACCTAGTGGACTGCTTATAGGGTCAGTTGATGAGTTACAAGCAGACGTTTTTTCCGCTTGTTTAAAAACGCAAGGTAACACACTATCAGTGTGGTTAACTGAAAATACGGATTGGGAAAGTGAAAGTGTTTTAGATATATTAGCTGCTCTTTTTTCAACTGCGGATGGTCCGAGTAGAACAGATGTTGTGTTTATTAAAAAAGATACTATTTCTGAAAGTGGGATAAATATACTAGAAAGTAAAGGGGCATCGTCTGCTATAGATGAAATAAACGATCGACACTTAAATTTAGCAGGTTTAAACTTTAGTACCATGAAAGATGTTGCAAGTGTAATACTAAAGATTTTAAGTGAAGACTCTTCGAAATCTTTTATAAAAAGATATAATGAAAAACAGGTCTTAGCTATAGTGAAAAGGAGAGTTGAACTTAAAAAAATAAATATTGATACTTTATGTTCACGATGGAAAGGTAAGCTATAAATACACAATCTATATATTAATTTTCTAGTTTAATCTTAGTTACCTCAAGTATACCTCAGTAATCTCAGGTCTAAAATGCCCCATCTCTTGGGAAACGGTCTCTAATGCTATTTGATATGGATATTGATTAAGTATCAGCTCTAATAGCCTTTCTTGTGCGTAGCTATGCCTAAGGCCGTGAGCACCGTTGGAAAATGAAAGAGTACGGTTTGATGCTTTATTAAATGAATCAGACCATTTTTTACCACCTCCAATATCGTAGCGCTGTAAGTAGTTTATTTTTCTATCAACAACAGTGACAGCTTGTTTAAATTTACGAAGTTCTAATTTAGCTGATAAATCGTGGGGTATTAGCACTTCGCGTGTTAAACCTCCTTTGCCTGTTACGGTATATAGCACGCCGTTTCTACCAGACCATTTTGAATCAAAAGCTGGTCGTTTATCTGCTTTGCGTTCTTCAACTTTGGCTATGGTTAATAATTCATGTGCACGAAGCCCCGCAGAGAGTGCTATTTGTGTTGATAATGAATATTTAGGCGTTTGGTGCTTACTTATTATTTGTGCTTGCTTTGTGGTGTAGGCGCGTGATTTAAGAATTTGCTGGTTAATTGATTTAATAACAGGGAGTGTTTGATTATCTTTAAGTTTGCCATTTAGCCTCATCATTGCCTGTATAGCTTGGCGTTCCATATCAAGTGACTTTTGACCCACTATTTCTTTACGGTAATCTAAATAATTGAGTGCTTGCTCGATGGTCATCGCCTGAATACCGTTTATACCAATATCTTTAGCCCAAGAGGCAACGGTGTTAAGTGATTGCTCGTAGTTTCTGGCAGTTCCAAGAGACTTTATAAGCTTACTTTTTGTAAGCCCCTTTATGACATTGTGTGCTTGAGTTTTAGGTTTCGCAAATTTAGCCATGTTTTTTAATCCATCTTTGAATTGTTGACCAATGAGCATTGATACCTTTACGCTTTAGCCAGCGCTGAAGCTCGACAATGTTAGAACCTTGCTTGTAAATTTCTATTAGCTCGAATTTATGTTTATCAAGCTTAGATGCTTTTTTACGGCTTCCAGCGATTAACTTACTTTCAAATTTTAGTTTTTGGACTTCGACGTGTGCATCGAATTTCATGGTATGACTCCAGTCGTATTAAGGTTGTAAGATTGACTGGCAATAAAGCTCAGCGGCACTTAAGCCTATTCGCCCCTGTTTTTTGCATATGCAAAAGGCTCGGACTGATCTCGCCTGATTATTAACCTCATTTCTACGTGTTGTCAGCAGCTGGAGTGCGCCGTTTTTGGTTGGTTACTACCTTTGAAAAGATAGTATTTACCTCGTTACTACGTGTTGAAGGCAGCTGAATAGCGCCTGTTTTTTTCTGGCTCGTTAGAGCTTCAGTAACAATAAGATTACCACTTTAGAAATATTTTTCAATCTGCAAATAAAACCTGCGTATAAGAGTATGAATGTGTTGTCCCCCGCTATGTGTAAGCCGATTTTCGGCTTCGACATAGCGGGGGACAGGGGCGAAGCCCCAATGTTTAAAGAGAGGCTATTGCTCATGATGCCTCTCTTTAAAAATGAATTTGCTATATGTTGTTAGAAAATAAAGCTTTGGTATTCTTAGAGGTATTTTAAAGCATGCTATTTGAAACTATGATGAGAATAACCAATATAATAATTACTCCATATATGGCGTGGATTCGATATGTTATTTTTCTCAGTTTATCTATGCTACATATTAGCTCTTCTATTTTTTCTGTTTTATCAATAACAACTTTTTCGATCTTTTTATTCTTACTTTCTGTTTCTGAATGAGAAGCTATAATGCTACCGCCAGCGCCGGTACAAGAAAAAAGAGCTAAATTTTTGAAAATTTCAAATTGTTGGGCAAAGTATCCATTCATATACTCGCTGAATACCTCTGGGATTACTGCACCCCAAAAAATCCCATATAAAATTAAAAATATCCCTTTTAGAAACTTCTCAATATCATGCTCTAAAAGTAATATGAAAGGTATTGTAAAGCCTATTAAAAGGGATGGGTATGCAATAAATATCCATCCTTTGAACAAGCTAAATGGGAAGATAATTAAGCCGATAAATAGTGAAATATACAAAATCAATTTAACTCTTACTGCTTTTTTCATAAATATCCATTCGATTAGTTTATTTTTTAAAGTGCAGAATTAAATCTACTAGTGCATCCTCTTCACAGTAAAAAAAGGCTGTTGGTACTTCTAATACTTTAGCTAGTGCCCGTACTGTTTGAAAGTCGGGTGAATGCACGCCTTTTTCGTACTGATTCATTCTAGGCGACGCCGCGAATTGATCCATCCCTGCCAGTATTCCTAGTTTTTTTTGCGAAAGTCCTTTTGCTAGTCTTGCCTCTTTTAGCCGTTTTGGAAACGGTGAACCATCATTCGTTTTCATTATATTTAATTCTTAACTTGAAAACTAAGAGTTTCTTAGCTTTAATGTGCTCACGATACTAAGGAATACTTAGATAGAGGCGAGTGAAGCATATGTTGTGGAAAGCAGTTAAGTTTATAGGAGCCGTTACGGTTGATATTTTACTGGATGTTGATGATAAGTCTGAGCAAGATAAGTTCATTGATGAATACAATGATGGAACTGGAAATGTCGATCATTGCGGTGATAGCTACACAGAGCAAGAAGCGCGTGACGCGCATAGCCGTGGTGAGTTCTACAAATAGTTTTGACAGTTGCTTTTTTAAGTGCAATTGTTAGGTGGGTTTTTACACAAAATACAGGCTACGCAGTTGAAAAGCTGCGTAGTTTTTTATGATTAATTTTAATGTTTATGCATTTTTACCCGCGATTGATTTTTTGTTTATCAGGCTGCAAGGCCAAGATAATAGCCGTGATAAATTATTATCGATTAGAAATAACCTAAGTAAGCTTAATGAAGCACAAGTGCTTAGTGAGTTACTTACCTTAGATTTCATGTTTTACGATTATAGTAACGAGCAATCAGAGGTTTGGGATATACAACTAGAGTCTTTTTCATCGTTTTATAATCGTTCAGAAAAAGTGAAGAAGTTTGATAATTACTACCCTGAGGCACATGTTCAATCAGTGTTTAAGTGGATGCTTATGCTTTGTGATGATTGTAGTGATACTTTGAAAAGCCATCGTTCAGTAATTCATTAAACGGCACAAACAAAATTTAAAGGGATTTATTATGAAAAAAATTGGCGATTTTGATATTTACGTAGGTACTAAAGAAGAATATGAGCTTGCCAAATCAAAGGGCATGAAAATTGTTTGTGCTTTAAACAGAGCAAATGGTCATGTAACTCACCAATCTGTTGTTGGTTGGAGTGGCAGGGGATGCAACAAAGATAACCCTTACTACTTATTTAAAGAAACGGAGGAAGCGATTTATTTAAACATGATTGATGGTGATAACCCTGCATATGTAAGTAATGAAATGATCGATCCTGCGTTAGGCTTTATAAAAAGAGCTTTAGACAATGAAGAAAAAGTATTTATCTATTGCAGCTTAGGTGAATCTCGAAGCCCATCTATTGCTTTAATGTATTTACTTGAAAACGGTTTAATAGATAGGGAAGGCGCGGATAAAGTATTTCGTGAAAACTACTACAGTGAATATAAGCCTAAATTTGGAAACTTGGGCTACATTCAAAAACGGTGGTTATAAACAGAGTGTTATAAAGTTCAATACCCGTTAGAGGCTAAACTCCTTGATTTATACTCCTAAGTAATTTAAATTTATAAATAAGCATATGTTATATGCTTATTTATAACGCGAAGAAATTTCCCTATTTAATTAAGTTCAGTACATTCTACCTATCACTTTCACAGTGAAAAAACAGGCGCCTACGGGCTGCCTTCAATACGTAACGAGGTACATACACGTATGTGTATGTAATTAAGCCATATCTATGTGGCGCATTTCTTCGCTTCTTTAACGTATTGGAGATTGTTATGCCTGGATATATTACCGCTCAACAAGCAGCTGCTTATTTAAGCTGTTCTACTCAACATATTTATAATATTCGTAATAAAAGTAAAGCCGCTTTAAAAGCGGGGGATCAGCAGTTGGCTAAAAAACTTTCGCCTGAAAGTATTAAGTTAGGTAACAAACTACTATTTGAAAAGTCGACTTTAGATACTTGGCTTCGAAAGTATGGTGACCGCACATAGCTTGCTAATATGGCAGGCATAAAAAATTATACTTCTTGCCTGCCATGTTGATTACTTTTGACATAGGTATTTTTATTATGAATTCAGCATTACAGCCATTAGTGGTTGAGAATAAGTGTGCTCAGTTGCTTTTAACACAAAGATTATTTCAAACCACACCACCTAGAACACTTAGTGCAGATATAAAACATGAAGCACGTTATAGGTATGGTGATTTAGCGTTAAAAACTCATAAATATATTCAGATAAACCCTAAAAACATCGTGTTTTGGTTGGTTTTTGACATTGATGATGAAAACACTTTCAGCTGGGAAGATAAGTTATTACCGCCACCGAATATAATTGTAAGTGGTTTAGACCGAGCTGATAGCTCTAAAGTAGTTGGTGGTGCGCATCTATTTTATGCAGTGCAATTTGTACCTTCATCAAATGCATCGCGTGAAAAACCTGTCAGGTTTTTAGATGATGTAAAAAAAGGGATGACATTGCAATTAGGCGCTGATGCAGACTATTACGGCCCTTTGAGTAAAAATCCTTTAAATTCAAGTTGGAATACATCTTTCCTTCATGCACATGAATACAGTCTAAATGAATTAAATAATTATTTAACAAAGGTGACAAAAAAACGCCGATATGACTTTGATTGGTCTTTGGTCGCTGAGTCGCGAAACTGTATGGTATTTCATGAACTCAGATTCATAGCATATGAACGCATTAATTATGCGAAAGAAAATTGGACATATGAGCAATGGGAAAGTCATTTATTTAATATTGCTCAGTCGTGTAATGAGTTCAGTTCGTCAGACCTTCCTAAAATCCACCCATTAAACCACTCCGAATTGAAAGGGATTGTTAAGAGTGTGGCTAATTTCACTTGGTTTAAATATAGCTCGTCAAATAACCGTGGGAGAGCCGGACTATTTTTACTGCAAATTAAGATCGTAACTAAAAAACTTGCTCAACAGCAGGGGGCTAAGTTTACACACAAAGCACGTAGAACAAACACAGAGGAAAAAATTACTAAAGCAATAGCGAAGATGCAAAGTGAAGGGAAAAAGCCTTCACAGGTGCTTATAGCCAACGAAATAGGAATGACTCGACAAGCTGTTGCTAAATATAAACATCTACTAGAAATATGTTAATTATGCTGCACATCAGGGTATTAGGAAATAAGATAGGGCATGATGTTACATATTAAAGTTATTTATTTAATAACTACATATGAACGAGCTGAATTAGCTGTAAGTAGTGAAGCTACATATATGCTACATGTATTAATAATATTTAGTGTGCGTGTATCAATATGTATTTTATTTAAATTATAAGTACTTAATATTTAAATAAATTAAATGGTCGGTATGGAGAGATTCGAACTCTCGACCCCTGCCACCCCATGACAGTGCGCTACCAAGCTGCGCTACATACCGACGTTGTTTGCAATAGTACGTGTATTTTTTTAAAAATCAATAAGCGATTGTTTGTTTGGGTGTTTATTACGCAAGAGGCCTAAAAAGGCGCCCTTGCGGTGTATTAATTAGCTAGTCTTTATTTAGCCACTTTTTGATCGAGTCATACATCTCATCTCGTATTAATGGCTGAGCTTTTTTGTTAGGGTGTAAACTATCGTTTTGCATTAGCTCAGGTTGGCTGGCAATATCGAGCATAAAAAAGTTCATTAAATGCGCATTTGTCTCTTCGCTAACGCGCGAAAAAGTGTCAGTAAACATTTTACTGTAACGCGGGCCGTAATTAGGGGGAATGTAAATCTCCATTAAGGCGGTCATCGCATTAGCTGCTTGGCTTTTTTGAATAAGAGACGTTAAGTTAGTTTGCATTTTTTTAACTGGGAAACCACGTAAACCGTCATTAGCACCTAGCTCAATAAGTACATGAGTGGGTTCGTATTGCTCAAGCAATGCATCTAAACGGCGTAGGGCTCCACCAGATGTTTCGCCACTAATACTGGCGTTGATAAGTTCAATGTCGGCTTGTTCGTCATCGTATTTATCTTGTAACAATTTTACCCAGCCTTCTTCTTGTTGAAGTCCGTAGGCTGCGCTTAAACTGTCACCGAGTATTAAAATCGTGTTTTCGGCTGCTGCGCTCAGCGGTTTGATAACTAAAAATAAAATGAATACTAAACGAAGGATTGAATGAGTCATATGTCAGCGCTTTCTCAATTAAATATAATTCAGGTTAATGGTTTGTCTAAAATAGTTTCTACCTTTGAAGGTGAGCTGCCCATCCTCAGCGACATCAGCTTTAATGTCAAGCATGGCGAGTCTGTTGCTATTGTTGGCACGTCGGGCTCTGGTAAATCAACGTTACTCAGTTTATTAGCGGGGCTGGATACCGCAAGCAGCGGCGAAATATTTTTAGATGGTGAACCATTACACAATTTAGATGAAGAAGAGCGTGCTGCACTGCGCGCGGCTAAAATTGGATTTGTGTTTCAATCGTTTATGTTAGTACAAAGCTTAACGGCACTAGAAAACGTTATGCTACCAGCAGAGCTCGCTGGTGAAAGTGATGCAAAAGAGCAAGCAATTGCTTTGCTTGAAAAAGTAGGCTTGAGCCATCGAATTGATCATTACCCGTCGCAACTCTCTGGCGGTGAACAGCAGCGTGTTGCTATTGCGCGAGCATTTATTGGTACACCTAAAATACTATTTGCTGATGAGCCTTCGGCTAATTTAGACAGCAAAAACGGTAAAATGATTGAATCCTTATTATTTGATTTAAATACTCAGCACGGTACTACGCTTATTTTGGTAACTCACGATGAAGGGCTTGCACAAAAATGTGAGCACATTATTCAAATAGAAGCGGGTTTACTGGTAAAAAGCCAAGTAGAGGACGTTGCTAATGTGGGTTAAGTTAGCGCTTAAATTATTTTCGCGAGAATTTCGCCGTGGTGAGCTCACGGTTATAAGCGCAGCTATCGCTCTTGCTGTGTTAACCGTGCTTACATTGTCTATGGTTACTGAGCGAATAGGGCAAAGTATTGCGCAAAAAAGCAGTGCTTTTATTGCAGCAGACCGTGTACTTGCAAGCGACCATGTTCTGGACACCGCTTTTATTACTCAAGCACAGAGCCAAAATTTAAAAACGGCGCAAATGGTGTATTTCGACACTATGTTGTTTGCCGATAATGAGATGCAGTTTAGCTCAGTAAAAGCGGCATCTAATGCGTACCCGCTAAAAGGGCAGTTAAAAGTTAAAGATACACTAACCGGTGAAACTAAGGTTGCTAATAGCGGGCCAACGCCGGGTAATGTGTGGCTAAGTGAATCGGTATTTTACAGTTTAAATATTGATATAGGCGCGCAAGTAGAGCTTGGCGCGGCATTATTTAATGTTTCAAAAGTTATTGTAGAAGAGCCAGACGCGCCATTTAATGTATTTTCGAGTAGCCGTCGTGTGCTTATTAATATTGACGATGTGGCAAAAACTGAAGTTGTGCAGCCGGGTAGTCGTGTTTATTACCGCCAACTTTATGCAGGTAGTGAGGCTGACATAAATAGTTTTTATGAGTGGCTTAAACCACAAATGAAAGAAAACCAACAATGGTATGGCGTTAAAGACCGCCAATCACCCATTTCAAACAGCTTAAACCGCGCTGAGAGCTTTTTATTACTTGCTGGTTTACTAGGCATTATTTTGGCTGCAGTGGCTATAGCTGTTTCAGCAAAACGTTATTGTGAACGCCAATACGACCCAGTAGCGATGATGAAAACGCTCGGCGGTAGCCGCTCAATGATCCGCAAAATATACATGCTTCATTTATTGCTTGTATGTGCAATGGCGGTAAGTATAGGGCTGTTAATTGGTTATGGCTTGCAAGAAATAGCAACAAGTTACTTATCAAAAAGTATGGGCACAGAGCTGCCTTTAGGTGGCTTTAAACCTTGGCTGGTGGCTATAAGCACTGGCGTAATTTGTGCCGTTATGTTTTCTATTAAACCATTATTTGATTTATTTGATATTCCACCGCTTAGAGTTCTGCGCCGTAACTTAGGCGACAAGTTGGCAGTAAGTCGTGTGCATTTAGGTATGAGTGCGCTAACCGTGTTTTTATTAATGTGGTTATTTAGTAACAACATAAAAATAACGCTTATTTTGTTTATATCAACACTTGCGCTAATTGGTGTGCTGTTTTTAGTATCTAAATTAATATTTGGTGGTGGTCGAAAACTAGGATTAAAGCCAGGTAATAGTTGGTCGCTTGCAATTGCATCTATTCAAAAGCGTGCCAATGTGAACGCGGTACAGTTAATTAGTTTTTCGTTAGCGATTAAATTACTGCTGTTTTTAGTGGTACTTAAAAACGACATGATATCTGATTGGCAATCGCAGTTACCAAGCGATGCACCTAATGCGTTTTTAGTGAATATTACGCAAAACGAACTTGAGCCAATTAATGAATATTTAGTTCAAAAAGATATTCAGGTATCAGAGTTTTATCCCACTATTCGTGGGCGCGTAAATGCGGTGAACGGCGAGTTGGTAGCACGTTCTGTATCGCTGCAAGACAACGAGAAAAAAGACGAAGAAGCACGTGCAGGTATTGGTCGTGAGCTAAATCTAACATGGCTTAAAAATGTGCCTGATCAAAATGAAGTAACACAAGGCACGTGGTTTGGTGAAAATGCGATGGCTGAAGCCTCAGTAGAGGAGTCGATGCTTGAGCGTTTAGATGTTGAGATAGGCGATACACTTACATTTTTAATTGGTTCGCAGTCGTTCGACGCTAAAATCACCAGTGTGCGCAAAGTAAATTGGGCCACGCTTAAACCTAACTTTTTTATTATTTTAAGTCCTGATGTACTTGCAGATTTTCCGGCGACGTATATTTCGTCGGTACGTATAAACCCAGATCAAAAACGTGACTTTAGCCAGTTATTACGTACTTACCCTACTATTACAGCGATTGATATTGATAACTTTGTTAAGCAAATACAAACAACTATTTCGCAAGTATCGCTCGCCATTGGCTTTGTACTTGCAATTGTTGTGCTGTGTGGCGCGCTTGTACTTATATCGCAAGTGCAAGCTAGTTTAGGTGAGCGTATGCAAGAAATTGTAATACTTAGAACGCTTGGCGCTAAAAGCCGATTAATTAAAAACGCGACCCTGTATGAGTTTTTATTACTAGGCGGTTTAGCTGGCTTAGTTGCCGCATTTTTTAGTGATATAGCGCTTTTAATTGTGCAGCAACAAATGTTTGATTTAGCAGGTAAGTTACACCCACATATATGGATTATTGGGCCGGTAGCTGGCGGCGTATTTGTGGCAGGTTTAGGTTATTTAATGATTGCCCGAAAACTTAAACAAAACACCCAAGGATTAGTGCGTGCCCTAGGGTAAGCTTAAACTAACATGCTCCTGTAAATGCCCACCTAGTACGTGGGCATTTTTGTTTTTCTTTGTACTGGTAATTTATACAGTGCTCTGGCATTATTGGCGTAATTTAAAAATAATAACAATGGAGCGCTGTTTGGCCATCATTTTAGGGATCGATCCTGGTTCACGTTTGACCGGATATGGTGTTGTTGCCCATCAAGGTTCTAAATTTACATACTTAGGCAGTGGCTGTATTAAGTTAGCCGATCATCCTTTTCCGATTAGGCTTAAAATGATCTACCAAGGCATTACACAGCTTATTGAGCAGTTTTCGCCAGAAACTTTTGCCATTGAAAAAGTATTTATGGCGCACAACCCCGATTCAGCTTTAAAACTAGGTCAAGCTAGAGGCGCTGCGATTGTTGGCGCTGCGATGGCCGACTTACCCGTATTTGAATACTCAGCTAGGCAAATTAAGCAAGCAGTAGTGGGTAACGGTGGCGCAGATAAAACACAAGTGCAGCACATGGTAAAAAATATTTTAAAACTACCCGGTATGCCACAGGCCGATGCAGCGGATGCACTCGCTATTGCGATTTGCCACGCCCACTCAGAACAAAATTTAATTAAACTAGCGGGCAGCGCAAGCAAAACCGTTAGAGGACGTTTAAGGAAATAACTATGATAGGCCGCTTAAATGGTATTTTAGTCGAAAAACAACCACCAGAAATATTACTCGAAGTAAGTGGTGTAGGTTACGAAGTACAAATGCCAATGACCTGTTTTTACGATTTACCAAAAATTGGTGAAAATGCGATTGTTTACACTCACTTTGTAGTGCGTGAAGATGCTCAACTATTGTTTGGTTTTAACAATAAAGTTGAACGTGCCTTGTTTAGAGAGCTATTAAAAGCAAATGGCGTAGGGCCAAAACTTGGCTTAGCTATTTTATCGGGCATGTCGGCAAAACAATTTGTAAGTTGTGTAAATAACGAAGACTCAACATCGCTTGTTAAATTACCCGGTGTAGGTAAAAAAACAGCCGAGCGTTTAGTACTCGAAATGAAAGACAGGCTAAAAGATTGGGGTAATGATTTATTTACGCCATTTAGCGACAGCGCAGTAATAGAGCCAATGAGCGATGCGACAATTGCTAATAATGCAGCGGATGATGCCGTATCGGCACTGCTTGCATTAGGTTATAAATTGCCACAAGCTCAAAAAGCAGTAAAATCGATAAGTAAACCCGATATGTCTACTGAGGTTCTTATTAGAGAATCTTTAAAATCTATGTTGTGAGTAACCCATGATTGAAGCGGATCGCTTAATTGATGCGACTGAAAAAACAAATGAAGACTCTATAGATCGTGCAATAAGACCAAAACTTTTAGCCGACTATAGAGGCCAGCCTCATGTTAAGCAGCAAATGGAAATTTTTATTGAAGCTGCCCGAACCCGTGGTGAAGCGCTTGATCATTTATTAATATTTGGCCCACCTGGGCTTGGTAAAACCACGCTTGCAAATATTGTAGCCAATGAGTTACACGTAAGTATTAAAACAACATCAGGCCCTGTACTTGAAAAAGCAGGCGATTTAGCTGCTCTACTTACTAATTTAGAAGAGGGTGATGTACTGTTTATCGATGAAATACACAGGCTAAGCCCGCAAGTTGAAGAAATACTGTATCCAGCAATGGAAGACTACCAGCTTGATATAATGATTGGTGAAGGCCCAGCTGCGCGTTCTATTAAATTAGACTTACCTGCATTTACACTTATTGGTGCCACTACGCGAGCAGGCTCGCTAACATCGCCACTGCGTGACCGTTTTGGTATTGTGCAGCGATTAGAGTTTTATTCTGTAGAAGATTTGTCGCACATAGTAGGGCGCTCTGCACATTATCTTGGTTTAGAAATGTGTGACGACGGCGCAACCGAAATTGCACAACGTTCACGTGGTACACCACGTATTGCAAACCGTTTATTACGGCGTGTACGCGATTACACACAGGTAAAATCTGACGGTACAGTAAATGCCGAAGTAGCTAAGCAAGCCCTTGATATGATTGACGTAGATAAAAGTGGTTTTGATTATATGGACCGCAAATATTTACTCGCCATAATCGAAAAATTTATGGGCGGCCCAGTAGGGCTCGACAATGTAGCGGCTGCTATTGGTGAAGAGCGCGAAACAATAGAAGATGTAATAGAGCCATTTTTAATCCAGCAAGGATTTATTCAGCGTACACCACGCGGGCGCATAGTGTCTGACAGTGCATACCATCACTTTGGTTTACTTCCTAAAAAAGACTAGCCTATATACTTTACTTGCTGTGTTTTATTGCGCAGCAGGTAATTGTCTCAGTATCCCTTTGTTTCAAATTATTATACCCAAAACCTCAACACTCTGTTGCAAATGTTATTTCAAAATACTAATACGCTTTATAGTTAACTGTTAATTCACAGGGCGTTAAGACTCGCGAAGCTATCCTGCGTACCATTCAAACTAGTAAGCGAATTACTTATTGTAAATTAGGTAGGGCAATTATTAGTTTATAAATAAAATATGTAGCGCACTAAATTGCAGGCAAAAAAAAGCCCGCAAAAAATGCGGGCAAACAACAAGTTGAAGGAAGTAATCCAGGGGAACTACGTTTTACTAAATTTGGTTTTATCCAGAGAGAGTAAAACAATGTAATACGATAAAATATCTTATTACTAAGAACTTGGCTTAATGAAACTATCTCATTCAGTGCACTAGCTCGGTATGGAAGAATAATACGTAAGTTTACTTTTTTGTTCAAACTAGAAAATTTGTATTTTCAGATTAGAAAAACTAATTTAGTGAATTTTATTGTTGTTTGAATCTTGTGCGTTAATTAATCGTTAAATTTATAAGTTTATGAAATTTATAACTTAAGTAATTTATTTCGTTATAGCTCGGTATTAGTTTTACTATTACGTGCAGGTGAGGCTTATAGGTTTTGAGTGTTTATGCTCTTATTTTGAATAAACGGCGTATTTTATGACGTTTCATGTATATATTTACGCATATTTACAGTTAGCGAGTTTGTTTAAAAGTTTAAATAAAATACTGAGGCAAAGGGAAATGCCAACTAAAGCTGTTTTTTAACGTTTTTTGTTGCCTATTCATAGCAATACCGTTGTCAGCTTGAAATGGACTAGATACACTAGATGCAACTTTTGGCCGTGTAAGCGGTCATATTTACACAAATTAACCAATTTGCCGTATTTTGAAATTATTTAGGAGTTTAACGTGGGATCAGGGCTTAATTTTTTAGATCTAATTTTAGAAGCAAGTTTGCTTGTTCAATTAGTAATGTTAGGGCTAGTTGCCATGTCTGTAATGTCGTGGACAATTATATTTCAACGTAAAAAAGCAATATCGGATGCGCTAATAAATGCTAAGAAATTTGAGCAAAAGTTTTGGTCGGGTATTGATTTAAGCAAATTATATAACGAGATATCGTCACGCAGCGGTCAGTCTCAAGGCATTGAAGCTTTGTTTACTTCGGGCTTTAAAGAGTTTGCTCGTCATAAAAAGAATACATTTCAAAGTGCGAGTATTGTTATGGAAGGAACGCACCGCTCTATGCGTGTTGCGCTTTCTCGTGAAATTGAAAAAATGGAATCTAGTCTATCGTTTTTAGCAACAGTAGGTTCTATAAGTCCGTACATCGGTTTGTTTGGTACAGTGTGGGGTATAATGAATGCCTTTATAGCACTAGGTGAAGTTAAGCAAGCTACATTACAAATGGTAGCACCAGGTATTGCAGAGGCACTTATTGCGACTGCTATGGGTTTATTTGCGGCGATACCTGCTGTTATTGCTTATAACCGTTTTTCAAACAGTGTTGAAAAGCTTGAGTCTCACTATATTAACTTTATGGAAGAGTTTGCTAATATTTTACACCGTCAAGCAGCTACACAAATAGAGGCACAAGCGAATGTATCAGCGTAAAAAGCGCCGTCCGGTCGCAGAGATTAATGTAGTACCTTACATTGATGTAATGTTGGTACTACTTATAATATTTATGGCTACAGCACCGCTTATTACGCATGGTGTAAAAGTTGATTTACCTAAAATGGAAGAGTCTGATTTAGTTGATACTAAAGATACTCCGCCTATTATTGCCTCAATAGATGCACAAGGTAAATATTACGTGAGTGTAGGTACTGATCCAGAAGAGCCTATGGAAGCACTTGATGTGGCTGCGGTTATAAAATTACAGCTAATGAAAAACCCTGACGTGCCGGTAATGATTAAAGGCTCGGGTAAGGTGTCGTATCAAGAAGTATTATTACTAATGGATTTTTTGAAAAATGCAGGCGTACCATCAGTAGGATTAATGACTGAATCCTTTGAGGGGAAGTAGCTGTATGAATAGTTCAGTAGTAAAATCAATAGTACTTCATTTAGGGATTGGTGGATTTTTGTATGCTTCTGCAAATATTCATCCGCCAACACCTAAAGTAATGGAAGTAACGCTTAATTCGGCTATACCTACGCCAGATAAAGCGGTATCAGCCGTTACAGTTGATCAAAAACAAGTTGAGCAAAAAATTGCTGAACTTCAAAAGAAAGAAAAAGATAAAAAAAGTGCTGAAGATAAACGTATCCGTGATTTAGAACGCAGAGCGGCCAATGCACGCAAGCAACGCGAATCAGAAGCACGTAATATTAAAAAGCTAGAACAAGAGCGTAAAGCTAAAGAGAAAGAAAAAGCGCAAGCCGAGGCAGAAGCTAAAAAAGCACGTGCCATTGAGCAAAAAGAGCGTGCTAAAGCTAAGCAAGCCGAAAAGCAAAAGCAAGAAGCTGAAAACGCAGCAAAAGCAGCAGCTGACAAACGCAAAGCTGAAGAAGAAGCGCTTAAAAAAGCAGAAGCTGAGCGCAAAAAGCGTGAAGAGGAAGCAAAAGAGCGTGCTGCTGAGGCCGAACGTAAACGCCAGCAAGCAATGCAAGAGCAAATGTTACAAGAGCAACTTGCCAAAGAGCAGGCTGCCCGTAGTAAAATACGTCAGCAACAAGTGGTGAGCGAAGTTGATAAGTACCGTGCATTAATTATGGCGCGTATTCAGCAAAACTTACTGATTGATGAAAAAATGAAAAACCAACAGTGCCGAGTTAATATTCGTTTGGGCTTTAATGGTTTAGTAACGCAAGTTAAATCATTAGGTGGCGACAAGTTAGTATGTGAAGCTGCATTAAGAGCTGTGCGCATGGCTGACACATTACCGGTATCTAAAGATAAAGACGTATTCGAAAAACTTAAGAATATTAATTTAACAATCAAGCCAGAATTTTAAAGGAATGATATGTTCAACAAAATAAAAATAGCCTGTTTAGTTTTACTGTTTGGGTTTACGGGTGTTGCTAATGCAGCGCTTGAAATTGTAATAACAGAAGGTGTAGACGGTGCAAGGCCTATTGCCATTGTACCTTTTAAATACCAAGGTGTTGGTCCAATTCCTGAAAAGCTAAGTGGTGTTATTGCTGCCGATTTAATGCGCAGTGGTAAGTTTAAACCTGTTGATGTGGCGCAAATGCCGCAACAGCCAAGTAAAGATGGCGAAATTGATTATGCGTCTTGGGTTAATAAAGGTGTTGAAGCTGTTCTTGTTGGTGAGGTTGAACAACAAACTGATGGGCGTTATTTAGTTCGTTATGAATTAGTTGATGTGATTCGCGGCCAAATTACCGGTGGCAATACGCAAATGATGAGTAACGGTAAGTTAGTTAAAAGCCAAGATCATATTTTAGAAGCGCGTGAAAGTGTTATTGGCGAGAGTGGTTTTCGTCGTTATTCACACCGCATTAGTGATGTTATTTATGAAAAGCTAACGGATGAAAAGGGCGCGTTTTTAACTAAAATTGCATATGTAATAGTACGTGATAACGAGCCTAAACCTTATCAACTAGTCGTTGCTGATTACGATGGTTTTAACGAACAGGTATTACTTCGTTCAAAAGAACCATTAATGTCGCCAGCATGGTCACCAAATGGTACTAAACTAGCGTATGTAACGTTTGAAAACCGTCAAAGCCAAATTTACATTCAAGATATATACACAGGTAAGCGTGAAATAATAGCAAGCTACCGTGGTATTAATGGTGCACCGCAGTTTTCGCCAGATGGTAAAAAGCTATTATTAGTGCTTTCTAAGGATAAGACGGGTGCGACAGAAGTTTACATGCTTGACCTTGCTACACGTAAAGAAACACGCTTAACAAATCATCGTAGCATAGATACTGAGCCATCTTGGTACCCTAATGGCCAAGATATTGTGTTTACATCTGAAAGGGGTGGTAATGCTCAGATTTATAAGTTAAATTTAAAAACAGGTAGGTCACAACGACTCACCTTTGATGGTGATATGAACCTTGCTGGTTCTATAACACCAGATGGAAAAGAATTAGTGATGGTTAACCGTACCAACGGGCAGTACCATCTTGCTAAGAAAGAGCTGGCTACAGGTGCGTTTCAAGTATTAACGAGAACACGCCTAGATGAATCACCGAGCATAGCGCCAAATGGTTCGATGATTATATACAGCACGCTCCATAATAATAAACAGGTACTTGCGCTAGTATCGATGGACGGCCGCTTTAAAGCACGGTTACCTGTGCTAGACGGACAAGTAAAGGCACCAGCTTGGTCGCCATACTTACAGTAATATTACTGGTTTACTCAAAATAGGAATCTACTCAATGCAACTTAACAAAATACTTAAAGGCCTGCTAATTGCTGTGCCAGTAATGACATTAGCAGCTTGTAGCTCATCTTCTGATATTGATGAAGGTGCTGCAAACCAATCAAATCAAGGCGTTGTTGAGCAATCAACTAACACTGATACAGTTGAAGTAGCTACAATCTCTCCTGAGCAACAAGCAGAAGAGCAACTTCGTCAAAAGTACGAAGCACTTCGTCAAGAGCAAGTAATTTACTTTGACTTTGATAAAGCAACTGTTGAAGGTAAGTACGCTGATTTACTTCGTGCACATGCTGAGTTTTTAGTTCAAAACCCATCAGTTAAAGTACTAATTGAAGGCCACGCAGATGAGCGCGGTACTCCAGAGTACAACATTGCACTAGGTGAGCACCGTGGCCAAGCAGTTGAAAAATACCTATTAAGCTTAGGTGTTTCAGCTAGCCAAATGTCAGTGGTAAGCTACGGTGAAGAGAAGCCAATGGTTAAATCTCGCACTGAATCAGCTTTCGCTAAAAACCGCCGTGCGGTACTAGTTTACTAAGATAAGAGATATTATGAAGCCGAAAATTATTTTGGCAGCCATGATATTGAGCGGGAGCACCCAGTTAATGGCTGCTCCCGCTCCTGTTTCAGAAGCTGCAAGTTCACAATCAAGTATTGAGAAGCGATTAGCGTCGCTTGAGAATATGATGCAGTCGCGTAACTTTTTACAAGTAGAGTTACAGCAACAACTTAACTTGTTACAAGACGAAGTAAGTCAAATTCGCGGTGTAACTGAAGAGCAAAGCTACAAACTTGAAAAAGTACTGCAGCGTCAGCGTGAGTTGTATCAAGAGATTGAAAACCGCGTGAGCCAAGCTTATACACAGCCAACAGCAGCTCCAGTAGTCGATCAGGCGCAGCCAAACGATGCACAGAGCTACAGCAGTGACTTATCTGAAAATGAAGCGTACGAGCGTGCTGTTGCGTTAATAATGAAAGATAAACGTTATGATCAAGCGATTCCTGAATTTCAAACGTTTTTAACTACCTATCCAAACTCTGTATATGCGTCTAACGCGCATTATTGGTTAGGGCAGTTGCTTACTATTAAAAATGATGGCGTAAAAGCGGTGGAGCATTTTAAAGTGGTTGTTAACGAATTTCCAAATTCTAATAAACGCCCAGATGCAATGCTAAAGTTAGGCACACTTTTACAAGATCAAGGTTCAGCGGCGCAAGCACAAAAAATATTGAGCGATCTTATCAATCAATACCCAAGTACTACCGCTGCAAAACTAGCAACTGATCGTTTAGGAAACTAAAGTTCACTAGCGATTAAATTTCTAGTTAAGGCGAGCAAACTACATGGAAACTCTCGAAGAATCTTGGATTTGCATGTAGTTTGAGCACAAACGGTTTAATTTTGTGCATCTAGACATAAAAACTTAAAAAAAGAGACAATTTCGGTTGCACTCATTTTATAAATAAGTATTATAAGCGCCCGCAGCAAACGAATGGTTACCCCACTCGAAATGCGACAAAAAGAGCGGGTTATTAGCTCAGTTGGTAGAGCAGTTGACTTTTAATCAATTGGTCGATGGTTCAAATCCATCATAACCCACCATTATTTGAATGGTCTTTTATCGGCGGATTTACGTACAATACTAAGTTGTTATAAAACGCAACGTCAGAGCGGGTCATTAGCTCAGTTGGTAGAGCAGTTGACTTTTAATCAATTGGTCGATGGTTCAAATCCATCATGACCCACCATTCTTTATTCCTTGTGAATACGGTTTGGCATCAATCGGCGGATTTACGTAAGCTTTAACTTAGTAATAAGTTAGCAACTGGAATGGGTTATTAGCTCAGTTGGTAGAGCAGTTGACTTTTAATCAATTGGTCGATGGTTCAAATCCATCATAACCCACCATTCTTTGTTCCTTGTGAATAATGATTGGTTCCAATCGGCGGATTTACGCAAAGTAGTAAGTTGCATTTAAATGCAACAATAGAGCGGGTCATTAGCTCAGTTGGTAGAGCAGTTGACTTTTAATCAATTGGTCGATGGTTCAAATCCATCATGACCCACCATTCTTTGTTCCTTGTGAATACGGTTTGGAATCAATCGGCGGATTTACGTAAGCTTCATTCATAATTGAATAAGTGCATAGAGCGGGTTATTAGCTCAGTTGGTAGAGCAGTTGACTTTTAATCAATTGGTCGATGGTTCAAATCCATCATAACCCACCATTCTATGAAAAGTTATATAAGAGCGGGTCATTAGCTCAGTTGGTAGAGCAGTTGACTTTTAATCAATTGGTCGATGGTTCAAATCCATCATGACCCACCATTCTTTTATTCCTTGTGAATAGTGTTTGGTATCAATCGGCGGATATACGTAAGCTTCATTCATAATTGAATAAGCGCATAGATTGGGTTATTAGCTCAGTTGGTAGAGCAGTTGACTTTTAATCAATTGGTCGATGGTTCAAATCCATCATAACCCACCATTCTATGACAGTTTAATCGGCGGATTTACGCAAGCTTTTTACAAAGCAGATTTATATTAGAGCGGGTCATTAGCTCAGTTGGTAGAGCAGTTGACTTTTAATCAATTGGTCGATGGTTCAAATCCATCATGACCCACCACTCTCTAATACTTTCTTTTATATTCTTTTTTAATTTCCCACTTTATTTTTTATAAACAGCCTTACTAGTTTGCTGTTATTTGCTTTCATATTCTCGTATAATTCGCCCTAATTAATGCACTGTAGATAAGTGGTCGAGAACATGAGTCTAGCTCAAACTATTATGCCTGAAGGTTATATTTTTCCCCCTAAGCCAGCACCGTTAACACAAGACGAGCAAGGCGAATATAAAGCGCGTATAAAACAATTACTAAAAGATAAAAATGCAGTACTTGTTGCCCATTATTATACCGATCCTGAAATTCAAGCACTTGCTGAAGAAACCGGCGGCTGCGTTGCCGACTCGCTAGAAATGGCGCGTTTTGGCGCACGTCACGATGCAGATATGATTATTGTTGCGGGCGTAAAATTTATGGGCGAAACAGCCAAAATTTTAACGCCAAATAAAACGGTTGTTATGCCAACGCTTGAAGCAACATGTTCGTTAGATATTGGTTGCCCGATAGACGAGTTCTCTGCGTTTTGCGATCAGCACCCTGATCGTAAAGTAGTTGTATATGCAAACACCTCTACGGCTGTTAAAGCACGTGCAGATTGGATTGTAACTTCATCCTGTGCACTTGAAATAGTAGAGCACCTCGATGAGCAAGGCGAAAAAATCATTTGGGGCCCAGATAAGCACCTTGGTAGTTATATTCAAAAAAATACCGGTGCTGATATGCTTATGTGGAATGGCGCATGTATTGTACATGACGAGTTTAAAACAAAAGCACTTAAAGACATGAAAGCGCTACACCCAGATGCAGGCGTATTAGTTCATCCTGAGTCACCAGCAGAAATAGTTGCTCTTGCCGATTCGGTTGGATCTACGAGCCAATTAATCAAAGCAGCGCAAACAATGGACAACAAAAAGTTTATTGTAGCAACCGATCGCGGCATCTTTTATAAAATGCAGCAACTATGTCCAGATAAAGAGTTTTTTGCGGCTCCTACGGCAGGTGAGGGCGCTTCATGTAAAAGTTGCGCACATTGCCCTTGGATGGCAATGAATGGCTTAAAAGCGATTGAAGAAGCCCTCATAAGTCCTAAAGGCAAAGAAGTATTCGTTGATATGGATTTACGCGAAGGCGCTCTTAAATCCTTAAATCGCATGCTTGAGTTTACTGCGAGCATGGCTAAGTAACTTTTAAAGTATAAATTAAAAACGGTTAAGTCTTAGATTTAGCCGTTTTTTTGTGCCTATAGGTAAGTGTTGCTTGATTAGTAAGCATTTAAAGGCCCAAATTTAAAAATGCCTTGCACCTTAAGGGTCTATTTCATACTATAGCGCGCTGTTGCATTACACAATTGCAGCACCGTGGAGGGATGGCTGAGTGGCTGAAGGCGCACGCCTGGAAAGTGTGTTTAGGTTTATCCCTAACGAGGGTTCGAATCCCTCTCCCTCCACCATTATTCTTAGAGCCCAGTTATTAATATCGAAAGGTAACAATAACTGGGTTTTTTAATGCCCTCAGAATGACTAATTATTTACTAAGCAAAGTGTCGATAACATGCCGACAAGTTCATGTTTTTCGATTGGTTTTGAAACGTAACCATCAAATAGCTGCCTGTATATTTCTTTTTGTTCTGTAAAAACATTAGCAGTTAATGCAATAACAATTTGTTCGCTATTAAGCGTCTTAATTATTTTACATGCCTGAAGACCATCCATTTTTGGCATTTGAATGTCCATAAAAATAATGTCTGGTTTGTGTAACTCGTATAATGAAATCGCTTCTAAACCATTGTTGGCAATAATAATGGTGGCTTTAGTTGGTTCAAGCATCGCAGCTGCAACAAGCTGATTTATTTTATTATCTTCAGCTAATAAAATAATTTTTCCAGATAGGTCAGGAAGCTCAATATTTTTAGTTGTTAATGTGCTGTCATCCACCTGCGCTTGTTTTAATGGTAAGTACACATAAAACTGACTCCCTGAACCTAACTGGCTTGTTACTTTAATTTCGCCATTCATAAGGCCTATTAATGATTTAGTGATGGGTAAGCCAAGGCCCGTACCACCATATTCACGCGTGGTTGATTGCTCCGCTTGTTCAAAGCGCTCAAACAATCGATCAATTGCCTGCTCAGAAATTCCAATTCCGGTGTCTGATATACAACAACATATTTTGTTTTCGTCGGTTAGCCTAAACGTTACTGTAACGCCACCTTGAGATGTAAACTTAATCGCGTTAGATATTAAGTTTAAAAATACCTGCCTGAGTCTAACTGGGTCGCCCACCCAATGCTTGTGCTCAATATCAATCACAAATTTAAGGTAAATGTTTTTATCTGTTGCTTGCACACCTAAGTCTGACTCTAAGTGATGAATAAGTTCAAAAAAATCAAAAGGCTTATGCTCTAATGAGAGCTTGCCGGCCTCTATTTTAGAAAAATCAAGAATATCGTTAATAATGGTGGTGAGAGCTCGAGTTGAATACAGTGATTTTTTTAAATACTCTTTTGATTTTTCATTAAGCGGTTGTTCTTGTAATAGTTGTAATGTGCCAAGTATACCGTTCATTGGGGTTCGTATTTCGTGGCTCATATTTGCTAAAAATTCAGACTTTGCTTGCGATGCTTGCTCAGCAAGTTCTTTTGAGTGACCAAGGGCTTGCTCGTGGTCAATTTGTTCTGTTAAATCGTAAGCAATACCTAAGTAGCCAACGGTGTCTCCTTCGTTATTTAACAACGAAGTGACACTTAAATTAACTTGTATTTGCTCGCCTGTAGAAGAAATGTATGTCCATTGATTAATATCTGGCTCTGTTGCTGTTGCTTTTAAGATAAATACTTCAAAACCAGGGTTGACAGGTTTATTTAATTCAGCACTAAGTAGTTTAGCCTTTTTTATAATTTCTTCTTTTAAATGAAATATGCCAGGGTTTTTAATGCCAATAACATCTTGCGCTTTGTAGCCTAATAACTTTTCTGAGGCGGGATTAAATAGAGTGATTAAGCCGTTTGTGTCGGTCGCAATAATTGAATAACTAGCACTGTTTAAAATACTTTGTTGGAGCATGCTCATATCGGCTATTTCTTGCGTACGTTGTTTAACTTCGCTTTCTAGTTTTAAATTTGCTTGCTGCAATGCGAGTTTATTTTTTTTAGCCTGAAGTGTTTTTCTCTTAATTCTTTGGTTTCTTCTAAAAATAAACAATTGCATTAAAAAAACTACAAACATACAGCCAATAGTGGCGAAAGAGCCATTAACAATGGCTTGATACCGACTAGGGAGATGAAGGTTATAAATAAAGGCGTCTGAGGCATCAATGGTAATTTTCCACGTTCTACCCATTAATTTTATAATTTTAGTTAATTGATAATCGTTAGTTTTGCTTTTTATGCCATAACTAAAAAAATCAGTCTCAGTATTGTTATTGATATCACTTATCGTTAGTTGATTTTCATCAAGGTGTGAAAGTGAGTCTAAAATTTTATCAATTAACAACGGCGAATATGCCCAACCTAAAAGCTCATTAAGGCGCTGTTTTTTATTATCAGAAATAGTAATGGTTTTATATATTGGCACTAATATTAAAAAGCCTTGTTGTGAGAGTTTATTCGCTTGTACTAAAGTCAGTGGCGCCGTTAATTGGGTTGTATTATTTATGGCAGCATTTAGTGCTGCCTGTTTGCGCATGCTCTCAGATCCAATATCTAATCCAATTGCTTGTAAGTTTTTTTGCTCAGGAAAAATATATTGAATTATAAAATGCTCATCACTAGTCGCTACGAGTGTATTCAAATTAAATGTCTGATCGGGTCTATCGTTTTTTGCATCATTCAAAAATTTATTTAATTGCTCAACGCCAACTTTTTTTATATAGCCAATACCATTAGCTCCAGGGAATTCTTTAGCGTAGTTACGGCTCCCAGAGTAGTTAGTTATGGCTTGATAGTTTAAGTTATTTGCACCTATCCCATGTACAAAGCCCTTTAAACCAAATAGCCCATATTGATACAAATCGAGCCTACTGTTAATACCTGTAGAAAGCGATGATAGGCGGTTATCAAGCGCATTGTTTATTTTATTTTTTATGGCTTCTTGGTGTTTAATATGAGCAAAGTAGGTAAGTATAATGCCCACAACTAATAAAATGACGTGAGGAAGCAGTGAGATTAATAACCCTTTATTAACCGGTCGTGCTTGAATCATTAATTAATCCTTTTTCATGAGTCGCAGTAAGTGTGTTTCTATTTTAATAACGTGATAAATATAGCACCTATTATTCAAGACACAACTTTGTTATTAATTGGAATGTATATATTTTATAGAGGTTTAGAGTAGGGGGAGTCTAAAAAGTTGATTTTAAGCCTCAAGATAAAACTAAAGTGCATATAAATATAATAATTTATAAATTCTGCATCACTTTATAGATACCAACAAAAGTAGTAGCAAAAGGTGCTGGTTTTTGTGCTTATTGATTTTTAGAAGAAATCAGCAGCTCATAACTTTACTTAGGTAAGTTTAAATCAAGTAAAATTAAATTAATATTATGATTTTTTTAAATAAAATTAGCGACTTAGATACGAGTGAGTAAGAGGTAATCTTTACCAGTTTTTACAATTCATCCGTAATAAAACAAACTCTTACTATTTTATAATATAAAAATTAAAACATTATAAATTTATATTGTTCTATATTTATTAGCATGAAAGAAAGGTAATTACTTGAAATGTAATTACCTTATGACATGTTTGCCGTGTAGGTCAAAAAGCATACACATCCCTATGTGCTGCACAGTAAAAACTTAAAAAACAAGGTAACGGAGATAACTATGGCTCACCGAGTATCTAAATTACTTGCGGCAACAGGCGCAGTATTAACATGCATTTCTATTCCTTCGTATGCTGCTGTTAATGGGCTGACAGAACAAGATGAATTTAATATAAAACTTAGATCAATTTATTTCGACCGTGACTACGATAACGACGCAAGTGACGATTCAACTTTTGCTCAAGGTATAGAGCTCAATTACACATCAGGTTATATAAATGATTTATTGAATGTGGGTGTATCGACTTACACCGTAATGAATATTAACTCTACAGGTTCAGCCGCAGGTAATATTTTACCAGCAGGTAATGAGAGTGGTGGAGTAGACGATAGCTTTTCTAAATTTGGTCAATATTTTTTAGATTTTAAATTGGGCAAAAACGGTCACGTTAAAGTAGGTGGGCAAAAAACCAAAAGCATGCTTTTAAAAAGCTCAGGCAGCCGTGCTATTCCTAATACTTTTCGAGGTGTTTTTGGCGACTATAAAATCGGCAACACTAAATTATATGGTTACGTATACGACAAATGGAGCCGTCGACATGATGATAGATGGGAAGACTTTTCTACCGACCAATCGGCACCTGGCGCCATTAGCGTAATTTGGGGCGTAGGTGCTACGCATAAAAAAGACGACATAACATTAGAGGCTGAATATTTAAATTCGCACAATTATCTAAGTAAAATGGGATTAAAAATCAGTTACGACATTAAACTTGAGCAAAGTAAGTTAACCCTTTCAACTGGCATATTTACCTCACAAGATGATGGTGATTTATTTGTAACAGGCGCAGAGGGCGGCGATTTAGATGATGAAGATGCAACTGGCGCATTAACAGGTTTAACTAAAAGTGAAAACGATGGATTTGCCTATTACTTAGATGCTGATTGGAAAAAAGATATTTGGAGTGTAGGTGCGGCATTTACTAAAGTAAGTGATGCTTGGATTGAAGATAACTTTAGTGGCGATCATGGTACAAACCCATTTCCAACTCGCTCATTGATTGGTGCCGATTTAACAAATCAAAACGAGGCAACGTGGCAGGCACGTTTTGGCATTGATTTAAAAGCAGTATCGCCAGGTTTAACAACAAAGTTTTACTACACAAGCGGTAGCGATGCGGAAAACTCTGCGCTGGGTAAGTTAGCTGGCACAGCTGATGAAAAATATTGGGCTGTAGATACGCGCTATAAAGTTGAGAAAATAAAAGGCTTAAGTTTGCGCTGGTTATTTGTAGATTATACAACCGAAAAATCAGGCAGCGTTGATGGTGTTAAAGGCGACAGAGCCGACCACCGAGTTTATGTAGATTACACTATTAAATTTTAAAATAACGTTTAATAAGCCAATGCAAATTTATACATTGGTTTTATTTCCTTTATTAATTACCACTATGATAAAACTAACAAATAGATAATAAAAATAAAGCTAATATATGTTTTCTCTTCAACAGTGGCAATCGCAGGGCCAATTCACTCATATTTCTGGCCATCAAATATTTACAAAAATAGCTGGTGATATAACTAAGCCTGCGCTGCTTTTAATACATGGCTTTCCAAGTGCTAGCTGGGATTGGGAAGGTATGTGGCAAACACTTAGTGAACATTATTTTGTAATTACGCTCGATATGCTAGGTTTTGGTTTGTCAGATAAACCAATAAACGCTACTTATAAAATTACCGAACAAGCCGACTTATATACCCAATTTTTAAAAACGTTAAATATTAATGACGTACATATTTTAGCTCATGACTATGGCGATACAGTGGCTCAAGAGTTATTAGCAAGGCAAGTGGTTAGCCAAAGTGACTTTAAAATAAACAGCGTGTGTTTTTTAAATGGTGGGTTATTTCCTGAGGTGCATAAACCATTATTTATACAAAAGCTTTTACTTTCAAAGCTAGGTTGGATAGTGCCAAAATTAATGAATAAACAAAAATTTGCCAATAATTTAGTTACTATTTTTAGTAAAAGTACACCGCCCTCAAAACAAGTGGTAGACACACTTTGGGAGCTGCTAATTCATAAAGATGGTTTAGCCGTTATGCCTAAACTCATTAGCTATATAAAGCAGAGGCAGCAAAACCGAGAACGCTGGGTTGGTGCCATCATAAATAGCAATATACCACTTACGTTTATAGCAGGCGCAGAAGATCCTATCTCTGGTAAGCACATGATTGAACATTATAAAAAGCTTATTCCGAATGCGCGCGTACAAGAGTTTGTAGAGCTTGGGCATTATCCGCAAGTAGAAAATCCAGATGCTATTACGCAGGCTTATTTGGATTTTAGAAATTGCCAATAAAAACGCGGCACTAAATTAAGTGCCGCGTTTATAAATTAATAACTCTGAGTATTTAGGCTTTGAACCTTAATATTTTTTCTTCGGTGCTTTTAATTGTTTTTCAAACTCGTCTGAAAACAATATCGTGCCGTCGTCTTCCTCTGTAGGGAAGGCTGCAATAAGTAGGTCATCTTCTTCAAGGCCTGGTGTCCAGCGACTAAACCAGTCAGCAAGTGGAATTGCTTTAGCGCTGCAGCCAGCCCATTCGCCAGTTGCCCATGCTTCTGCAAATTCGCGAGTTGGCCAAACTGGCACACAGTCGTCATCTTCGTTGGCAAGCATAACGCAGCCATCATTGTCGTTTAAAATCCATACTTGTTTAAATTGTTGTACGGTTTCGAACATATAGGCTAGGCGTTTTTTTGCCCCAAGCCCTAAAATTACAGCTTGTTCTTCGCTTAAATTTGGCGTTGTCATAATTAGCTCACTCTTAATTACTATATCTAAATTATATGCACACAAGTATATCGAGTTATATGACAGAGTGTTGAAAAGTTGCTATTTAATTTCAGCAATGCAGATCTAATTTGTATATTGAACAGTATAAGTCACAACTAATTTGAGCGATCATTCAAAATAAGCTTGAATGTTTGTAAAAAGGCCACATTGTAATAAGCATATACTTAATGAAGGATTGAAAAATGACTACTGATCTACTTGCTCCGTTTAAACTAAATAATACGATTGAGCTTAAAAACCGCGTACTTATGGCACCATTAACGCGTTGTATGGCTGACGATAACTTAGTGCCAACACAAGATATGGTTGAATATTATGCTCGCCGTGCCGAAACCGGTTTAATTATTAGCGAAGCAACTATTATTCGTCCAGATGCGCAAGGTTACCCAAATACACCGGGTTTATTTACCAGTGAGCAAATTCAAGGTTGGAAAAAAGTAACAGACGCAGTGCACGCTAATGGCGGCAAAATGTTTGCACAGCTTTGGCATGTTGGCCGTGTTGCACATCCTCACTTTTTTGATGGCGATGTACTGGCACCATCGGCAATTGGCGTTGAAGGCTCTGTACCTCGTATGCGTGAGCTTACATACATCACACCAAAAGCAGCGACTATAGATGACATTAAGGGCCTAGTAGCTGATTACGCAAAAGCGGCAGAAAATGCGATTGAAGCGGGTTTTGACGGGGTAGAAATTCACGGTGCTAACGGGTATTTGATTGACCAGTTTTTACATTACGCTGCAAATACACGCAGCGACGAATACGGTCAAACGCCTGAAAATATGTCGCGTTTTGCACTAGAAGTAACCGATGCAGTTATCGCCGCTGTAGGTAACGAGCGTACTGCTTTACGTGTTACACCGGGTGCTTATTTTAATATGAGCGAAGATAGCCGTGATAAAGCGGTATTCGATTACTTATTACCAGAGCTTGAGAAGAGAGATTTAGCATACTTACACGGCGGTATTTTTGACGACAGTACAACGTTTGAATCGCTTGAAGGTAAAACGACGTCTGAATTTTTACGTGCAGGCTACAAAGGTACATTAGTAGGCGTAGGCAGCTATACTTTTGAGTCAGCAAAAGAGGCAATTAACGATGCTAAGTTTGATTTAATCGCTATTGGTCGCCCACTTATCGCAAACCCAGATTACATTAGCAAAATTGCAAACGGTGAAGAACTAGTACCATACAGCGATGAAATGCTAGCTGAATTAAAATAAATTACTATTTGTAATAAGTTCTAGAAAATAATTAAGGCACACAAAGTTAAACCTTTGAGTGTCTTTTTTTGTACATATTCTCGCCATAAATCTTCCATATTTGTTTAACCTTTATGTAAATAAAGTTCATCCTCGTTGTCATATTTAAAATTCATACTGTGCTCGTTTTCATATTTCATAATTAAAACTAAACGGGACAACAATGTACGCTTTAAAAAACAAATCGCTATTGAGCATGGCTATTGCCATGGCGGTATCAATATCTACTTATGCTAACGACAACACCATAGAAGAAGTAACCGTTGTAGCTAAACCAACGAGCTACGCTAACAATGTTATTGAGCCTGCAATGCTTGAGCAGCAAAGTTCGGTATCGAGCATATTATCGGTTATTGATAACTTACCAGGTATTAGCATAAACGAAGGTGATGCATTTGGTGGCGACGATTGGTCTACTACAATCACTATGCGTGGTTTTAGTATTGATGGAAACCAACAACAATTAGGTATGACCGTTGATGGCATTCCCAATGGTGGCTCTAATTACGGCGGTGGTGCTAAAGCTAACCGTTACTTGGAGAGTGAAAATTTAGCAACGGTAGAAGTAGGTCAAGGTACCTCTGATATTAAGTCGGCTTCACTTGAAGCACTAGGCGGGACATTTAACTTTGTAAGTAAAGACCCAAGCCTTGAAAAAGGCACTACCTTTGCTTATACATCAGGCAGCCACGATGCCACGCGTTATTATATTAAACACGAAACAGGCACTGTTTTTAATAACACCCAAGCGTACGTAAGTTACTCGCAAACCGATACAAGCCGCTGGATTGGTTCAGGCAGTAATGGGGGCAAAGACAACCAACACGCAGAGCTTAAGTTTGTATCTAATTTTGACGATTTAACACTCACTGGTCGTTTATCTTACGATGATGTAAGCGAGACAAACTATAACAGCGTAAGCCTTGAGCAGTTTGAACAAACACCCGATTGGGATCAGCTAACATGGAATTGGACAGGAGTTCCGCATTTTGACCAAATGTTTGCAGAAGGTTGGGGAACGCTTCGTGAAAATACCTTAGGCTATTTAAAATTTGAATACGCTATTTCACCAACTTCATTATTAACTGTTAGCCCTTATTATCATAAAAATTCAGGTCGCGGCGATTGGATCCCACCTTATTTAACAACGCCTGTTGATGAAAATGGTGACCCAACAACCGAGGGTGGCACTAATGCAGGCTCTTATGGTTTTGCTGATAGTGAAGGCAACCCGCTTGCACCAGATGCCGATTGTACGCAAAGTTTGAGCTGGCCATGGGAGTCGGGTCCTGGTTTAAATCCTGCGTGTTACGATGCAACAGCAACGCCTGTTATGTCTTACCGCCACACGCATTACAACAAAGATCGTTTAGGTGTAACGGCAAATTACCAAGCTACATTTGGTGATCACGATATCGAAGCGGGCTTTTGGTATGAGCAAAGCGAACGTGATGAATCGCGTGATTGGCACAAAGTAATTGATGCGCGTATTTATCATCACTTTGATAGCACGCCTTACTGGACACAATACAAAAACACTTTTGATACCGATACATTCAAATGGTACCTACAAGACTCGATTAATTTTGGCGACTTAACATTAAATATTGGTGCAAAACAATATTTAGTTGAATTACAAAAATACGACCACTTTGCTAACGAAAGATCAGATAAAGTAGATAGCGACTCAGACGTGTTATTTAGTGGTGGTGTATTGTATCAGCTAAATAACAGCACAGAATTATTTGCTAGTTACAGCGAGAATTTTTCAGCAATAAAAGACGGTGTACTTGAGCGAGATAGCTCAACACTTATAAACATAGAGCCAGAAACTGCCGACAACATCGACTTTGGTGTACGTTACCAAGCCGACAGATTAACCCTTACAGCAACGGCTTACAGTGTTAAGTTTGATAACCGCATTACCTTTATTGCCCCTGGTAGTGGCACAGATGGGATTGATTACACCATTGGTACAAATGGCTCGTACGTAAATGTAGGGGGTATTGACTCAAATGGGCTCGAGCTTGCAGCAAGCTATATGTTAACACCAAGCTGGAGCGTGTACTCGTCGTATACAAATAGCAGTTCTGAGTATTCATCCGATGATCCAAATGCATACGATTCACAGGGTGTAATATTAAGAGATGAAAGTGGTAATGAGGTAGCACCGAGCTTTAGAAAAGGCGACAGCATAATAGATTCATCAGAAGATTTATTTGTGGTATCTACCGATTACTTTAGCGATGGCTTTCGTGTTGGTTTATCGGCTAAATACACCGGTGAGCGCTTAGGTGCATGGCAAGACGAAGACACTCGCACGCGTAATAAAGTAGACGGCTACACTGTACTTGATTTTAATGCAGGTTATTCAACTGACGTAGATGCAGGTCCGTTTAAAGCCATTGACGTATCGTTTGTTGTTTATAACGTTACTGACAAAAGCTACTTAGCAGGTGGTACTGGTAACGGCGCTACTTATTACATTGGCGCGCCACGCACCGCAGCAGTTACATTTACCGCTGACTTTTAATTAAGTTTTAGTAATTGAATTAAAATAAAGCCCATCATTGATGGGCTTTATTATATGAAAGGGCGCAAAACGCGATGAAAACAATTATAAAAGTAACACTATTTAGCTTAAGTGTATTAGCGAGTAACTTTGCAACAGCAGCGCAAAATGTAGTGCTGGTAACGCTTGATGGAGTACGCTGGCAAGAAGTATTTTATGGGGCTGATAATAGCTTAATTAATAATACTGATTTTGTTAAAAAGCCAGAGCAATTAAAGACCCAGTTTTGGGCAAAAACAGCAAATGAGCGCCAGCAATTACTAATGCCTTTTTTAACGCAAGTAGTGGCTAAAAAAGGGATTATAATTGGCGATAGAGCTAACGGCTCTACTATGTCGGTAAGTAACCCGTGGTATTTTTCATACCCTGGTTATAACGAAATACTCACCGGTGAAGTTGACGAAAATATAAATAGTAATAACAAAGTGCTCAACCCAAATAAAACTATTTTAGAGCGTTTAGATAAGTTACCTGAGTTTAAAGATAGCACAGCCTTATTTGGTAGTTGGGATGTATTCCCATACATTGTAAATACTAAGCGCAGTAACGTGTATGTAAGTGCAGGTTTTATGTCAATTGAAGAGAATTTATTCACAGATGCGCCACTGTTAAATGCGCTACAAAACGAAATCCCCAGTCCTTGGTATAACGTACGACTAGACAGTTTTACATATCGCTTTGCTAAAGCGTATATGTTGGCTAAAAAGCCTAAGTTGTTAGTGATAAGTTTAGGCGAAACCGATGACTTTGCGCATGATGGTCATTACGATCAATACCTTAAATCGGCAAGGCAAAGTGACGCGTTTATAAAAGACTTATGGGCAACCATTCAAACTACAGCGGGTTATAAAAATAACACCACACTAATTATTACTACTGATCACGGCCGTGGCAATAATGCCAACGATTGGCAACATCACAGCTCTAAACGTGCACTTGCTGAGCTAGAGTTAGGTGAAAATACCTACCCAGAAGGAATTGTCGGCTCTGAACATATTTGGCTTGCAGCCATTGGCCCCGCAATAAAAGGTAGTGGCTTAATTAAAACTAAAAATGAGCTTAAACAAGCGCAAATAGCGGCGACCGTTTTAAAGGCGCTTGGGCAAAACCCAAATGAAATAAATTCAAATATGGCGCCTGCTATTAGCGAGATTTTAAAATGACGAACCTATTAAAACCATTAACCCTATCTGCCTTGGCGCTGAGTTTGGTTATTAGCGCAAGTGTTACTGCCGCGCCATCTAAAATCCTATTTGGTTCGTGTGGGCATCAAGATAAAAACATACCCATATTTAATACAGTTAACAAAGAGCAGGGGGATTTGTTTATATTTTTGGGTGACAATATTTATGGCGATACCAACGATATGGATGTACTTGCCGAAAAATACCAACGTTTAGGGGCAAAGCCTGGTTTTAAAACGTTGAAAGCGCAAACGCCTATCATTGCTATGTGGGATGACCACGATTATGGCCAAAACGATGCAGGCAAAGAGTATCCGCATAAAGAGCAATCACGCCAAATTATGCTTGATTTTTGGGATGAACCTGTAAACTCAGTGCGTCGCACTCGCCCTGATGGAATTTATACCTCGTACATGTATGGTGAAAATGAGCAAACCATACAAGTAATAATGCCTGATTTACGTTGGAATCGTGATGCGCTAAACCATGTAAGCGAGCTTGAATACTACACTAAGCGCAAACTTAATAACCAAGGTCCATATAGTCCTAGTGAAGTGAAGGGCGCATCCATGTTAGGTGAAGCCCAGTGGCAATGGCTTGAACAAGAGCTTAAAAAGCCCGCTGCAATAAAATTGATTGCCTCAAGCTTACAGCTTTTACCCGATTTTACAGGTTGGGAGTCATGGGCAAACTTTCCTGAAGATAGAAACCGTTTATTTGCATTAATTAAAAAGCATAAAGTAAATGGGGTCGTGATCATCAGCGGCGATACGCACTGGGGTGAAATATCAAAGTATCAGCAAAACCTTGATTACCCATTAATTGAGATGACCAGCTCTGGCTTAACTGAAAAATGGAAAGACGTAAGCCCTAACAAACACCGAGTAGGGAATTTTACCCATAACGTAAATTATGGTGATTTAAGCATAGACTGGCAGCAAATTGATCCCACTATTTCACTTAAATTAAAAGGCATTGATGGCGAAGTAATAATGCAAAGTGACTTTAGTTTATCAAGTATTAGCCCTTATAAATAACATTACTCTATAAACAAAAACGCGCAGTGATCAAAATTAATGCTGTGCGTTTAAATTACTTGCTAACTCTCTGATTTATTAATATCAATTACCTGTTTGCGCTACCCCTAATATTGAAAATATCTTACACTGGTTTTATCTCAAGCAAGGTCAGTGTTATATGCTAAATATTATTCAATCAAACCGCATGGAAGCCCTGCAAGCGCAGTTCCACCAGCTGTTAAAAATAAACCCATTGCAAAGCCCGTTCGACAAAGAAGTGGTGCTAGTGCAATCGCCGGGTATGTCGCAGTGGTTAAAAATAGGTTTGAGCGAAAACTTAGGGGTTGCAGCGCAGGTAGATTTTCCGCTGCCGTCGAGCTTTATTTGGCAGTTGTATCAGCAATTACTGCCAAATGTCCCTAAAGAGTCGGCATTTAATAAGCCCAACCTTGCTTGGAAACTGTTTGCAATTTTACCAACCTGCATTGATGAACCGCTTTATTTGCCGCTAAAAACCTATTTAGAGGGCGATATTGACGGGCAAAAAACCTTTGCGCTATGCGAAAAAATAGCCGATGTGTACGACCAATATTTAATGTACCGACCGCACTGGATAGCCACATGGGATAGCGGCAAAGATGAGCTTGATGACGTAGATGTAGCCATTGCCCCATGGCAACCTGATTTATGGCGACGCATTGTAAAGCTAAGCCAAGAACTTGGGCAAAGCCAATTTCATCGCGCTAACATGCAAGGGCAATTACTTGCAGCACTTGAGACTATGGATAATAGCATACTGCCACAACGCATTAGTTTATTTGGTATATCGGCGATTGCCAGCTCCCAGCTTGAGGTGTTTGAAGCACTGAGTAAAAAAACAGAGGTTATATTATTCTTTTTTAACCCAAGTGAGCACTACTGGGGCGATATCATAGATGAAAAAACAGCAGCTAAAATAAGCGCTAAATACGCCAAAATGCCGCTGGTGGAAGCGCAACAAAAAAAACAAACCAATCCAGATGAAGAATACTACTTTATTGGTAATCCGTTGTTATCGTCGTGGGGTAAATTAGGCCGCGACTATTTTGAACAACTTGTACAGTTAGATGCCCGTTGGATTGATGGTTTTATTGATGTGTTTGACGACACCTTACTAGGGCAAGTACAAAGCGAGATTTATCAGCTTGCGTTTAAAGGCGAATCGCTGACCGATAACAAAGAGTGGTTTATAAACGACGAAGGTAAGTTACCAATCAGCGCAACCGACACCAGTATTACGCTCAGCGATTGCCATACACCGCTCAGAGAAGTTGAGCGCTTGCACGACTACTTACTTAACTTGTTTAATCAAAACCCAACGCTTACCCCCAAAGACATAATTGTCATGATGCCCGATGTAGGCACTTACAGCCCCTACATTGAAGCCGTATTTGGCGGGGCGCAAGGCAGCCGTTTTATTCCGTACGCATTAGCCGATTTAGCCATAGAGCAAGAAAAGCCCGTCCTTAGTTCATTTGCGAGTTTAGCTAACTTACCGTTTTCGCGCTTTGGTGTGTCGGATATTCTCGATTTATTACAAGTGACGCAAATAGCCGAAAAGTTTGGGCTTGAAGCACACGAATACGAGCAAATTCAATATTGGCTTGAACGTGTAGGGGTAAAATGGGGTATAAACGCAGCGCATAAAAGCAGCTTTGATTTACCCGCTATCGATTTAAATACCTGGCAACATGGGCTCAACCGTTTACTGCTTGGTATAGCCATGCGCGACGAACAATGCCCGTTTAACGGTATTTACAGCGCTGATGAAGTAGAAGGCATGGCGCTTGATACGCTCAACAAGCTCGTGCATTTTATTGATGTACTGCAAAGCTTTAAAGAGCAGCTAACGCCCGATGATACGCTCACTAATAAAGCGCATATTTTAAGCGAGCTATTAAACGCCATATACGAAAGTGAAAGCGACGACAGCTGGGATTTATTAGTACTTCAAAACGTGCTCGAAGAGTTACAAAAACACCACGACAACGGCGATTACAGTAAAGCAGTTTCGCAGCGTATTGTTAGTTACTTAGTTAAACAAGGCATTCAAGAAAAAGGCGTAGGGCAGCGGTTTTTGGTTGGGCAAGTAAACTTTTGTACGCTTATGCCCATGCGCGCCGTACCATTTAAAGTGGTATGCATGCTGGGCTTAAACGATGCTGACTACCCGCGTAACGTACAGCCTATTGGTTTTGACTTAGTGCCTTATTCTAAAAAGCAAAAAGGTGACCGATCACGTAAATTAGATGACCGCTACTTATTTTTAGAAGCACTACTGAGTGCCCGCGACAACTTATACATGAGTTACATTGGTCGCTCGTGTTTTGATAACCAACCGCGCATGCCATCAACCCTTGTAAGCGAGCTGTTAGAATATATTGGGCGTAGTTTTGTATTAAGCGAAAAGAGTGAAAAAACGCTGCCCGCATGTCTAATTAACCAGCAGCATTTACAGCCCTTTAATAGCCATTACTATTTAGCCGATGAGCAAGCAAATACTGTGCTGAGCAACCACAGTTACAATCCAATTTGGCTGCCAAGTGAGTCAATTAAACCAGAGCCAGTTATTGCGCTTGATGTGACTGTGCCAGATCAGCTAGATCTCGATGTGTTTATTAGAAGTGTGTGCAGCGCGCAAGAGAGCTTTTATCAACAAACATTGGGCTTACGCCTGCCACAATTTAATGAAGTAGCAAAAGACGAAGAACCCTTTAGCCTAGATGCGCTGCGCCGTTATTTTTACCTTGATGAAATACTTAAAGCCAATATAAACGAGCAACCACTGAGTACCGAGCAAATACTGCAGCGGGGTGAGTTACCTCAAGCCAATGTAGGCAGCCTCATATTTGAGAGTATGGAGCACCGAGTTGATGCGCTTGCAGGGCAAGTTAAAGAGCACATTAAAGGCGGAAAAAGTGAGCCGATAGAAGTTTTGCTTACCATTGAAGGCACCAAAATAGAGGGCTGGCTCAATCATGTGTATTTGCAAAAACAAGTGTTTTACCGCAGTGCGAGTATTAAAGCGAAAGATTTAATTAAAGGCTTTATTTATCACCTCGCAGCGCAAAGTATGGATCAACAAGTAGAAACATTGTTACTTGGGCTTGATAAGCAAATTACCTTTGCGCCAATTAATAAAGCTGATGCTGATGCACTATTAGCCGATTGGTTTGAGTTATACAAAGCGCTGCGCGCGGAGCCTGTGCCGTTCTTTCCGGTAAGTGGTTATGAATACGTTAAAAGCGGCGGCGATATAACAAAAGCAATGAGCAAATTTAGCCCGCAATACATAGGGCGAGGTGAGGGCGAAAACCCGTATATTCGCTTAACGGTGCAATCGCTAAATGACTGCCAAGAAGAATTTATAAAATGGAGTGATAAATTGCTCACGCCTTTATTTGAACACGCAAAGGAGAGTGACCATGCAAGCGCTTAATCCTCTTACTATGCCGCTCATTGGTCAAAGTTTAATAGAAGCCAGTGCGGGTACTGGTAAAACTTATACAATTACGGGGCTGTATTTACGTTACTTACTAGGCATGCAAATAGAAGGTGAGTTAAATACGCCGCTGAGTGTTGAGCAAATTTTGGTTGTAACCTTTACCGATGCCGCCACTCAAGAAATTAAAGACCGCGTACGCAGCCGAATTATTGCTGCGCGCGACGCACTGCTTGGGAAAAACCCAAACGACGAACTCATTGAAGGCGTAATTGCCAAAATTGACGATAAACACCGTGCGTTTGATTTACTCGATGCGGCTGCTAAATCAATGGACGAAGCCGCTATTTTTACTATTCATGGCTTTTGTCAGCGGATGCTAAAACAACATGCGTTTGAGTCGGGTGTGGCGTTTAATCTCGAATTTATTTTAGATGAGCGCGACATATTACTTGAAACCATTAAAGATTTTTGGCGTGCGTTTGTATACCCACTTAATAAAGAACGCACCGATGCTATTTTAGATGTATTTGCCGCACCAGAGTCTTTATTCGCTCAAGTGGCGAGCATTTTAAACAAAGCTAATGCGCACATTACGCCACAAATAAATTTAGATGATGTATGGAAAGCCCGTGACGAGTACATAACCCTTGTGCCTGCATTTAAAAAAGCGGTGTTAGAGCAAGAGTTTATCGGTGCTATTAAAAGCTCGGGTTTAAGCGGGTCTAAAACGCCAGCACGAAAAGGCAGCCTTGGTGCGCTTGAAGCATTTTGTTTAGGCGGCGATTTGTTTTTTGAATTTGGCACTAGCAAGTATTCGTTTGAAGTGTGGAGTACAGAAAACTTAAGCGATGTGAGCAATTATAAAAAAAATCAGCCATTATTTGTGCATCCATTACTGAGTCAGTTTGACGAGCTTGCCGCCCTTAACAACACCATAAACCAAGGGCTCAAAATAGCGGTTGTACAACATGCAGCACGCTGGGTAAAAGCCGCAATAGTTAAGCGTAAACAAGAGCAAAGCGTTATCACCCCAGATGACTTATTGACTAATTTACATAGTGCGCTTAATAACGAGCAAGGCGACGTACTAGCGCAAAAAATTGCACAGTTGTTTCCGGTTGCCATGATTGATGAATTCCAAGATACCGATCCGATTCAGTACGGTATTTTTAGTAAAATTTATGGGCAACAAAATACCACGCTTGCCATGATAGGCGACCCTAAACAAGCTATTTATGGCTTTAGGGGCGCAGATATTTTTACGTACATTGGCGCAAAAGAAGCTGTACAGACTGATCAGCAATTTACGCTGGGGACTAACTTTCGCTCGAGCACCGATATAGTCAATAGCGTTAATAGTTTATTTGGCAAACACGCTAACAGCTTTATTTATAACGACGCCATACCGTTTAACGCAGTAGCTGCTAAAGGTAAAAAAGCGGAAGACTCTTTTTTAATTGATGGCAAACCCGCGACCGCATTCGAATTTAATGTATTTGTGGATGAAGCCGCAGACGAAAAAAACAAACCAACCAACAAAGGTGTAGGGCAAGCACATTTAGCCACTCACTTTGCTAATAAAATAGTCACCCTGCTTGAAAAAGCAAAACAAGGGGATGCGTGTATTGGCAGTACCCCTCTAAGCGCTGCCGATATTTGTATATTAGTGCGCGACCGTGTTGAAGCGCAAATAATGAAAAAAACGCTAGATGATGCCAAAATAGCCAGCGTGTATTTATCGCGAGAAAGCGTTTTTAGCCAAGAGCTTAGCCATCACCTACTTAACTTTTTAACAGCGCTGCATGGTCAATATGATGAGTCATTGCTGCGCGGTGTTTTAGCTGGTCCACTATTTTGTTTAAGTTATAACGAAATACATGCACTCGCTGATGATGAAAATCAATGGCAAGACTACTTAAACTTTTTTGCACAACTTAGCCACATTTGGAACAAGCAAGGCGCTATGGCAATGCTTGAGCGCTTAATGAGCCATAACCAGCTTAGCGCTAAATGGCAAGGGTTAGGATATAACGTTGAGCGTTGGCTGACGGACTTTAGGCACTTGGGCGAAATACTTCAGCAAAAACAAATAGAGCTTGAAGGCACGCTGCGTTTACTGCGATGGTTTGCACAAAAGGTAAGCCAACAAGACGGTGAAACAGTACAAGTACGCCTTGAAAGTGACGCCAACTTAGTTAAAATTGTCACTATGCATGCCTCAAAGGGGCTTGAATACCCTTTGGTATTTATGCCGTTTGCCAGTGGCTATCGCGAAACAAAAGAAGCGCTTTATCATAATAATGGCAAGCTAGTTTACGATTTAAGTAAAGACGAAGATGCCCTTCAAAAAGCAGAACAAGAACGCCTAGCTGAAGATTTACGCCTGCTTTATGTAGCACTTACTCGCGCCGTACATTTTTGTGCGCTTGGTGTTTATAACATTGGGCAAGGACAAAGTAGCCGCTTGGCTATGCAAAGTAGTGCACTTGGGCATGTTTTATTTGCAGGGCTTGAACTTGCCAGTAGCCAAACATGGCGCACGCATTTAAGTGAGTTTTGCGACGCTAACAGCGCGATGAGCTATCAGCAATTTACCTCACAAACATTATTAGAGCAGGGAACACTTTGTTTTAATAACAGTGAAAGTGCGCAGCAAACGTTAAGTGTTAATAAAGTAACGGCAAATATTGAGCGTAACTGGCGAGCAACTAGCTTTAGTGCATTGAGCTTTAAAAAGCACAGCGACCAATTAGCCCCAGGGCGAAGTGATGAAGATCACGAAAAAGACGAGTTTGCAGTGCAAGAGGACGAAATACCATCACCTTATAGTTTTCCTAAAGGGGCAAAGCCTGGTAGCTGTTTACACGAAATATTTGAACAAATAGATTTTACTAGCCCAATAGTTCACCCAATTAATACTGAGCAAAACTTATCTGAGGTAGTTAAGGGCAGCCTTGAAAAGTACCACATAGGTGAGCAATGGCGAGAAGTGGCTGAAAAGTGGGTACTTGATGTTCTTGCGTGCCCCCTAGATAACAGTTCTTTAGAAAAAAGCCTTCTTTCATTGGGTGTGCTTACACCCAAAGATTGCCTAGTCGAAATGGAATTTAATTTACCTCTTGAGAGCTTAAGTGCACCAAAGCTAAACGAAATGCTGGTTAAACATTTTGGTTTTACACAAAGTAAGCTTGAATTTTCGCACGTAAAGGGTTTGTTAAAAGGCTTTGTCGATTTAATATTTTGCTACCAAGGCAAATATTATATTTTAGATTATAAGTCTAATTATTTAGGTAGCACGCCAGCTGATTACGAGAGCGACATGCTTGAGCAAGCGATGAGCAGTCATCAGTATCATTTACAGTATTTAATCTACACGGTAGCGCTGCATCGTTTATTAAAACAACGTATAGCTGATTACTCGGTAGAAACCCATTTAGGCGGCGTGTATTACACGTTTTTACGTGGGATGCCGGCAGGGCAAGGCGTGTACTTTAAAAAGCTAACTGAAGAACAAGTGATTATTTTAGATGGCTTATTTAGCCAAGGAGCCATGCTATGAGCGATTTAAATGAGCAACCTGGCTTGTTTGACGATATAGACGAGACACTTAATAATGAAGCCGTAGAGCCTCTTACTTCAAAAAATGTAGCACAAGATGTCCCATTAGAGGACATTGTGTTAAATAATACGATTATCGAAGTCCCGTTACTTGAATATTTATTAGCGCAAAATCGACTACGTGTGGTTGATGTTAAACTCGCTGAATTACTGTGTGCTAATGACATTGAGCAAACACATAATGAGCTGTTTTATATTATTTTATTACTGTGCTTATCGCAGCAAAGCCAGCATAGCTGCCTAACTTTAAATGAGGTTGACTGGAGCAATCCTTTTAACTTGCGCAAAAGCGACTTTAATAAACTAGATGGCAATGTACCCAGTACGCTAAGCCCGTTTAGTGATGACTTTAATGTACATACAGCGCTCAGTTATTTACAAAACCATGAAAGCGTGGGCGAAAATAAACCACTGCAACTGTTTAAAGAGCGACTTTATTTTGCGCGCCTTGCCGGTTATGAGCAAACACTCGCAGATAGACTATTAAGCATGAGCGAGCGAAAGCTCAATATTAATAATGAAATATTGGCAGAACTTTTAAATACCTATTTTCCTGCTGATTCTGCAATTGAAACTGATTGGCAAAAAGTGGCGTGTGCGATTGCTGCCACCAAAGGCTTTAGCGTGATCACGGGTGGTCCAGGTACCGGTAAAACTACCACAGTGACTAAGTTGTTGGCTATTTTGCAGTCACTTTATAAAACCGCGCCGCTTAGCATTAAGCTGGTGGCCCCTACAGGTAAAGCCGCTGCACGTTTGAGTGAGTCTATTTTAGGCGCTAAAAATAAGCTCACAACGATTCCTGATGATATAAAAACGCTGATACCGCAAAACGCTCAAACTATTCATCGCTTATTAGGCGTAAAACCGTTTACTAATAAATTCAGACATAACAAAAGCAATCCACTGCATTTAGATGTGCTGATTATTGACGAAGCCAGTATGGTCGATTTATCGCTGATGGCTAAATTAATAGAAGCACTGCCTGCGCATGCGAGATTAATACTCCTAGGTGACAAAGACCAGCTGGCCTCGGTAGATACTGGCAGCGTAATGAGCGATTTATGCCAAGGTTTAACACTTGGGCAAACGCCACGCTACTCGCAAGCACGTTGTGATGAGCTAAATAGCTTATGTTTTAATAATGAGCCTAAGCTCGTAGCGCAAAGCGTGAGTGAATTTAAACTCGCAGATTGCGTTGCCTTTTTACAGCACAGTTATCGATTTGATGCACAAAGCGGCATTGGTCAACTCGCACTTGCGGTAAACACAAATAACACCGGTATTTTAAATTACGTTGAGCAAGAAAGTACCGAAGGGCGTTTTAACGATGTAATTTTAGATTACGACTTTGTAGCGAAACCAATTGAAAAGCTTGTTAAAAGTGCAGCAAGTCATTATGCAAAATACCTTAACTTAATTGCCCAAGGTGCAGATGTTGCACAGGTGCATGCTGCTTTTGCGAGTTACCAGCTTTTAGCTGCGGTACGAGAGGGCGATTACGGCGTGCATAGCTTAAATCAGCGAATAGAGCGCGTATTGCAACAGCAAGGTTTAATAACAGTTAGCCCTAATACTCATCATTATACAGGCATGCCCATTATGGTGAGCCAAAACGATTACCAGCTTAAGTTATTTAACGGCGATATTGGTATTTTAATGCCCGATGAAAGCAATCAGCTCAAAGCTATATTTATTGACGAGCAAGGTAATCAACGAGCATTTTCGCCAGCACGACTCCCTGCACACGATAAAGTATACGTAATGACTATTCATAAATCACAAGGTTCAGAGTTTAGTTACACCGCTATGGTACTTCCACCGCTAAAACAAGCGCGCATGGGTATTAACAGGCAATTAGTGTATACGGGAATAACCCGCGCTAAAAATAAGTTTGAGCTGGTGGCTGACAAAAAAGTACTGCAACTAGCAATGAATAAAAGCGTATCAAGAGCATCTGGTTTATATGAAAGGTTACAATTTTAAGCTTAATTTGAATTTTTTATTAATAATTTAGCTTCAAACTGCTTGTTATTTATCGCGTTATTATAAATGTCTTCTATACTTAAGTTAATTTTATATTGAATGTTTTCGGGCGTGTTGATCTTTGGTGGGTGAATTTGCAGTAGTGTGTTTGGTTTTTAGCCAAGGCAGAGCCTATGTAGTGTGGTATTCCCCATAAATAGGCGATAACGTAGTATAAATACCAAACATACGCTGCCCTTTGGGTTCTTTCTAGGGACGATTAAATCTTTGTTGCCTACATGGATGTAGGTAAGGGGCGTGAGCAGGACGCGGAAGCTTTGCTCGGTTTTTACTTATTCTTACATGGATGTAAGCCATTAGAATAACGCAGGAGCAGTTATCGAGCCCACTAGGTTACAAACCTCGCGCCGTGATTTAATCGCCCCTAGATTGAACAAATTTCAATCCACAAAGGTCAACACGCCCTAGTAAGGATATTAATGTTTTTTTCTAAAAATAAGCAAAATGAAATAGCCTCTTTAAAAGCAGAACTCTATCCGTTACAACAAGTGTGGGAAGGGCTTTACCGAGAGATGTTAGTACTGAACATTCTCTATGATGGCAGAATTTCGCACGCCAATGATAGGTTTTTAGAAAATTTAGGCTACAACGAAGACGATCTTACTAATAACTCTTTTGATGATTTTATTACTGAGTCATCTCGTCAATCTTCAGAATTTAAAAGCCTACAGCAAGCTATAAAAAAAGAAGGGCATTGGGGCGGTGCATTACAAATTGCGCGCGGTGATGGTAAAGCTGAATGGTTACGTTTAATAGTACATCCTGTAAAAGGGGAGCAAGATCAGTTGCTCTATTTTTCTATATTCGGGAGTGTGCTTACAAAAACAATCACAGCTTCTCGCGAACAAAGCGACACTATTAAAGCGATATATCGCTCTATGGCAGTAATTGAATTTGATTTAGAAGGCCATGTTTTAAAAGCAAATGAGCAGTTTTTATCAGCAATGGGTTATCAAGAAAGTGAATTAATAGGAAAACACCATCGCACATTTTGTGAAGCTTCAGAGTATAATTCCCGAGAGTATCAACAGTTTTGGGCTAAATTAAGAGAAGGACAGTTTATAGCGGAGCGCTTTAAGCGTGTTGATAAATATGGCAATGTTGTATGGTTAGAAGCGTCATATAACCCAATCTCAAATGACGCGAATGAGCTTTATAAAGTAATGAAGTTTGCAACAGTTATTACAGAGCAAGTAAATCAAGAAATTGCGATATCTCAGGCTGCCGAAATTGCTTATAGCACCTCAACCCAAACGGATAAAAAAGCAGAGCAAGGCGCGAGCGTTATACAAGATACGGTTGCAGTAATGACCGAGCTGGCTATTAACATGGAGCAAGCGGCAAGTGAAATTTCAGCGCTTGATCAGCAGTCGCAACAAATATCGAGTATTGTACAAAGTATTAGTAGTATTGCAGAGCAAACCAATTTGTTAGCATTAAATGCCGCAATTGAAGCGGCTAGGGCTGGAGAGCAAGGTCGAGGTTTTGCTGTGGTTGCAGACGAGGTTCGATTGCTTGCATCGCGTACATCAAAAGCAACAGAAGAAATTGTAGAAGTAGTACAGCGTAACCAATCACAAACCCAAAATACGGTGGCTGTAATAGAAAAAGGTAAAGAAAAAGCAGAGCAAGGTTTAGCACTATCTAAAGAGTCGGGTGATGTGATGCAGGAAATTCAGCAAGGCGCACAAGAAGTTGTAAATGCGATTGGGCAATTTACCAGTGAACTCAAAGCTAACGGCTAGATTAGTTACGTCCTTATTCTAAAGCGGGCACCTTTACCGGTACCCGCTCAACCTAACCCCCCTCAATATTACTCTCGAAACATCCCTGATAATTTTAAATTTAACAACTATTCTTTATTAACCCATTAAATAACAAGTAATAAGTTTCTTCATCCCTATAAATGATAATAAATTGTTGCATTTTTGTTCTTTGTTCCTAATACTGATGAACGCCAAGGCTGACAAGCCCTAGTATGAATACCTTAAATGATAATAAAATATTACGTACACAACATTAAGGAATTGTATGAACAACACTAAGCGCACACACACATTAATTAAACCAAGTCACCTAATTGGTGCTGGGCTTGCTATGCTAATGAGCTTTTCTGCTGCGAGTAAAGACTACAAAATTATATTAATTCACGGGTTACAAACTTCGCAAATAACCAATAAGTCGGGTAGTGATGTAATTAATGACGGTGAAACATATTGGCAATCGTACTGGAATAATCGTGCAGATGAGCGAATTGATTGGCCTGCTTATGAGCGAATTGAAGGTAAAATTGCTACCGTTTGGGTGTGGCCAAAGTTAAAGCAAATTTCACGCTCTAATTTATGCAGTGATGGCTGTGTATTTGTAACACATTCAACAGGCGACTTAGTTGCACGCCATATTATTGATAACCAAGAAAACTGGTTAGAAAACGCAGGCTTACAGCCGCTTAATATTGTTGCGACGTTTGATTTAGCAGGCGCGGGTGGTGGAAGTGAGCTTGCAGATGTAGCCGTTAGTGCTTTAACTGGCGCATCATGGAACTTTGCGGTCGATGCAGCACTCAAATGGTGGCTAGGGAGCGATGTAACCGAAGCTGTTGGTGTATTACACGATTTAAAAGTGAATAATGCCCGTAAAATATCGCCATTTCCTGATGCACGTACACCTAGATTACGCTTTGTGGCAGATGGTAATGCGTATTTAGGTTTAACAGGTGGATTTTTAAAAGGTAATGATGATTCGGTTGTAGCATCGCACTCTTCATGTGGTGCAAGTTCGGCTGGCTCGTTTGGAAGTTGTAGCAGCAGTATTGATACAGATGGCCATTTAAAATCGCAAGGTGATGCTGTTAGTAGCTTTATGCCAAATCATTATCCAATGATGATGAGTGACAGTTATAGCCATAACGAAATACATAACGCGCAGCGTAAAGGTAATGTCACAATAGCCATGAATAACGTAAATGTTGAAGGTAATAACGTAGGGTTTAATACGTTTGATAAAACTACAGGTAGTTGGTTTTGGAAAAAACAATATCGTTATATTAGGGATTCAAATAATTTAAGTGCATCAGCACTTATTTATAATGTGATTCCATAACATAGAAGGCGTGTAGTGATACCAATCTGCATAAATCTTTGATCAATTTAACGAATTAAATTCCACTATAACGTCGTTAAAAATTTTTTATTTACGACTGCATGGATGCAGGAGGTAGAGCAATGCAGGGAGCAATTGCCGAGAACAACTAGATACAAAAATTTTTGCCTAGTTCTAGCGTAATTTTCTTAACGTTAAATAGACCCATATATAAGCAGATTGGTATTAAAAACTATACGCCTTATAAAAGATTGAAATATAAAAATGAAAAAATTTTATGTCGTTGCTTTAATTATTAGCACTATTTTATTCTCGCTATGGTTTACTGGTAAAAATGATGCTCATAAAGTTGCTGAGCCAATAAAACCACAGATTAAACACAGCGCGAACGCACCTGACTTATCGCCTGTAAAAGTGATCCCTATAGATGTGCCTAAAGCTAAAAAACCACAATCAAAAAAGCAAATTGCGTTTAATGAAGACCTAACAAAAGCAGCGCAGCAAGTGGTGATGCAATACGAAAGTGCACTTAAGTTTCCTCCTTATTCCCAACCTTTGAGTCCTTTAGATGAAGATCGATTAAAGCCAAATCAGTTTTATCCTGTGTCGAGCCCCATAGGTGAAAGCGGCGATGCTTTAACGGTAAGCCTCAAACAATATCGTTTTGTATATCCAGAAGAAATAACAATAAAGGTAAGCGCTCAAGGGCTTGGTAAAGTGGTCGTTGAACTTGCAAATACTGATACAAAGGAAGTATTAAATACCCATACGGGCAATGCGCGTGAAGGTGAGGCAATTATTACATTTAAAGAAGATGAAGATTACCCTCGTAGTTTGCAAGTGTATGTGCAGGGCGATGTTGACGGCAAAAAAGTACCCGTAGTTGCGCAAATTCAATATATGCCGCCAAGTGCTACTTTGACAGGTTTTGAAATTGCTTATGCTCAAAATGAAAACATGATTATGCCAGCTAATTTAACGGTGATAAAAAGTGGTTTGTATCGTGTTAGGGCGAATTTATATAGTGGTGATACACCACTTGCTCACTTGGTATCTAAGGAACGCTTAACACAAGGGAGCCAAACCGTAGACTTAAAAGCTCATTGGTCAGTATTACCTAAGGGCGTTACCGATATGCGCTTAAGTGACTTTGTAATAGAAAGAATGTCGCCAAGCCCAGGTGAGCGTAACAGCTTTGGGAATAGTGAAATAAGCCATTTTGATATAAACGATTTCTCGTACGACAGTTTACAGCAGTTGCCGTATCAAACTAATGCACAAGAAAAGTTAAGTTTAGAGTTTTTACAAGGCCTAGCTGAGAGTTAAAAAGACAACGTAAGGCTGAATTGGTAAATTTAAGGGGGTTGTACATAAATACAACCCCCTTAAATTTGTTAGCCTAGATATGTTAGCTTAGATTTATAGTAACTACACTTGGCGCTTCTTGTTCATCAAGCTCATTAGTAACAGGCACTTTAGGAATGTCTGGCTTATCAAGAGCTATATCGCCACCATCGATGACTTCACCGGTTTGTAAGTTTTTAAAATCAAACAAATCAGCATCAGCTAAGTGTGAAGGCACAACGTTTTGCATTGCTGTAAAAATACTCTCAATACGACCTGGGTGCTCAGCATCCCATTTAGCGAGCATTGCTTTTGTATGTTTACGCTGTAGGTTTTCTTGCGAACCACATAGGTTACACGGAATAATTGGATAACCTTGTGCAAATGCGTATTGGCTTATATCGCTTTCTTTGCAGTATGCAAGTGGGCGAATAACCATATGCTCGCCGTTATCACTCATTAATTTAGCCGGCATACTTTTTAGTTTTCCACCGTAAAACATATTTAAAAACAACGTTTCAATCATGTCGTCACGATGGTGGCCAAGGGCTATTTTAGTTGCGCCTAACTCATTTGCTGTGCGGTATAAAATACCACGGCGCAGTCGTGAGCAAAGTGAACAGGTTGTTTTACCTTCAGGAATAATGTCAGTAACAATGCTGTAGGTATCTTCTTCTACAATTTTGTATTCTACATTTAATTTATCAAGATACTGGGGTAAAACGTGCTCAGGAAACCCTGGTTGTTTTTGATCTAGGTTTACAACAACGAGATCAAACTTTATAGGTGCTACACGTTTTAAATGTTGAAGCATTTCAAGCATTGTGTAGCTGTCTTTACCACCTGATAAACACACCATTATACGGTCACCTTCTTCAATCATATTGAAGTCCATAACGGCTTGACCAGTTTGGCGACGTAAACGCTTTTGTAGCTTATTTAAGTTAAATTGAGCTTTAGCTTGATCTGAGTGTGACAATTACGCCCCCTAGTAAAACAATACAGCAAAGTTATTTGCTAAAAATAAAGGGGCGTATTATACCCAAACCACCTGAATATGCGAGTTTAGGATGTAATTAAACACGGTATTTTTAGCAAGTAACAAACTGGATGTTACTTGCTAAATTTTTAATTAATCTAGTTTCTTTGCCATCGGGCTTACGTAACCATCGGGCTTAAGTGCTAGTACATCGCAGTCAAGGCTATCAATTACATGCTCTGCTGTATTACCTACTAAAGCGGCACTTAAGCCTGTACGACCAACGGTACCAATAACAACTAATTCGCTATTTAACCGCTTAGCTACATCAGGGATTACATCCTCAGGTAGGCCTTCTTCAATAAAACATTGCTCTTGGCTTAAATTAAACTCAGCAGCAAGTGCATTGGTTGATTCAATGTGGTGTTTTTTAACTGATTCGTTATAAAGTCCAGGGTTAAACTCAGGAATTTCGATTGCTATATTTATGGGCGTTGCAGGATAAGCATTAACTAAATTAAGTTTTGCGTTGGCAAGTTCACATAAAAATTGTGCGTCTTTAATTACCCGTTTATTAAGTGCTACATGTTCTTCGTTTTCACTAACCGCATTCACAGCAGCTAAAATATTACCGTTTTCTGGCCATGCCATTTCTTTAACAAACAACACCGGGGCAGGGCATTTTCGTACTAAATGCCAGTCGGTAGGGGTGAAAATAACGGATTTAAGTGCACCATGTTGATGTGTGCCTTTAATTACTAAATCGTACTTTTGATCAATTACAGTATCGATTATGGCTTCATAAGGACGGTTATGCCAAACCACTTGGGTGTCAATATCTATATCTTTGTAAGGTGAAACCAAATCTTTAAGCCATAGCTGGCGATCTTTTAGTACGGCATCACGCATTGCTTCGCGTTCATCGCCAGATAGCATCGTTGTCATTTCATAAGAGAAGTCGTAAACCGTCATAAAGGCGGTAATACTTGCGCCAGATTTTTTGGCTAAGTCTATTGAACGTGATAAACCGTGTTGATCGTCTTTGGTAGGGTCAATAACCGCAATAATGCGTTTAATAGTGTTCATATGCTACTCCATTTGCCTAACGGGTGTACAATTAGTGTAACGCAAATATAAAACAGTTAAAGGGGTAGCATATAAATTGTTGTTCTAAATCAAACTATTTAATTTAGCGAGGCTTAACGATTGCTGCCGTTTTAGCTAAGGCATCATTATCTAAAATTGTAATAAATTTACCTTCTACTTTTATTAAGTCGGCTTTTTGAAAACGGCTTAATAAACGGCTAATGGTCTCTACGGTAAGGCCTAAGTAGTTACCTATTTCACCGCGAGTCATGGTAAATCTAAATTCTTTGCGTGAAAAACCACGTTCACCAAAACGCTCTGATAAGTTATAAATAAAACTAGCTAAGCGTTCTTCTGCTGATTTTTTATTGAGTAATAACAGCATTTCTTGATCGTATGTAATTTCGCTGCTCATCAAGCGCATTATTTGTTGACGAAGTTTTGGTAATTTACCAGCAAGTTCGTCAAGGGTATCGAATGGTATTTCGCACACCATTGACGTTTCAAGTGCTTGTGAAAAACTCTGGTGCGCCATTTTACTTATCGCGTCAAAGCCTACTAAGTCACCCGCTAAATGAAACCCGGTTATTTGCTCATCACCTTGCTCTGATAATGTGTACGATTTAAATGAGCCAGAGCGTACAGCATAAATAGCCTGTAAAGGTGCGCCTGATTCAAATAGATAATCACCTTTATGGAGTGGTTTTTTTCGCTCAATAATTTCGTCTAGCTTATCCATTTCTTGGCCATTGAGTGAAAATGGCAAGCACAATTGACTAATACTGCAGTTATTACAGCTAATAGCACAATTACCTTTAGCGCGACTTTGAGAGAAATCCATAATTTAATCCGTTTAAATTTTTATACACACGACTGCAAAATAACCATAAAAGGTTAATACTGCGAATAGGTTATTGTATCAGCTTGTCAGTTGCAATTATCAATAAGTAGATACCATACCAGATTATAACACTGCCCAATACAATTCGGGTCCAAGGGTGGTTAATAATACTATTTAGTTTTTGTGCGGTAACGCCTAACGTGATCATTGCGGGAAAAGTACCCAAAGCAAAACAAAGCATCACTAAAGCACCGTCTAGGGCACTTGGGCTAGTCATCGCCCATGTAAGTGCTGAGTAAACAAGTCCACATGGAAGCCATCCCCACAAAGCACCGTAACCTAGAGCTTTAAAAGGGGAGTTAATAGGCATTAAGTATTTATTTAGCTTAACAATGTGTTGCCACACTAAGGTTTTACCAATTTTTTCTAACCATTGCAACGTAGGACCCAAGCGCATTATATACACGCCGACTAGGAGCATAAAAATAGCTGCAATGAATGAAAGTGCTAAAGAAAAAGATGTGTTTTGCCTAGCAAATTGGCTGCTAATACCAGCAACAAGTGCACCTGCTGCCATGTAGCTCAGTGCACGCCCGGTATTATAGGCAAATGAATAGGTAAATGTTTTGCGTTTATCACTTGCCAGTTGTAATGAGCTTGCAATACCGCCGCACATGGCAATGCAATGACCGCTACCTATTAGCCCCATTAAAAATGCGCTGGTGTAAAGAGGGTCAATCATTACTTTTGTTATGTTGCTCTTTGTCGTCTTCAAACAAAATACTATGACCTTGCTTATTTAAATCAGAAAACTGCTCACTTTTTACGGCCCAAAAGAAAACGCCTATAGCAATAATGACAAACAAAATGGCAATGGGGATCAAAATGTAAATTATGCTCATAACTTTAATAGCCTTAGTGAATTACTAATCACAATAATTGAGCTGGCAGACATGCCAATAACAGCCATCCACGGAGCGACTAAGCCCAGCGCTGCCAATGGTAATATGGACGCATTATACAATAAAGACAGCGCAAGGTTTTGCTTAATAATTCGTCTGGTTTGTTTTGCCACATTGAGTAAATGATCAATTGAAGCTAAATCGCTATTAAGGAGCACTACATCGGCGCTATTTTTTGATATGTCAGCACCGGTTTCCATTGCAATGGATAAATGCGCGCTGGCAAATACAGGGCTGTCGTTTACGCCATCGCCGACCATTGCTACAACTTCGTTTTGTGACGCCCATTTTTCAACGGCTGTTTGTTTATCTTGTGGCGAACACCCAGATTGCACACTTTCAAGGTTGAGTTGCTTAGCTACTTTTTGCCCAGCATCTGATGCGTCACCGGTTAACATATGACACGTTAAATTTTGCGATTGAAGTGAGCCTATAAGCTTTTGAGCATCGTTTTTTACTTTATCAATAAAGTAAAAACGTGCAACAACCTGCTTATTTATATACAAGCTTGCTTGTGCATTTGATTTTTTGCTATCAAACCAACCACTTTTACCAATTGCATAATGATTGTTTGCATCTTGTGCGCTAATTCCCAGACCTGGATGCACTTCAACGTTATTAAGATTGTGGTGAGCAGGAGTAATTTCATCAAATGCGCTGGCTATAGGGTGTTCAGAATAACGCTCTAACATAGCTGCTATATCTAGCACTTGCGCTTTTGTGTATTGCTTATCGAGTATATCTACTTCATCTAGGCTAAATTTACCTTGGGTGAGTGTGCCTGTTTTATCAAAGGCAAATAGCGTAATTTGTGAGAGTGTTTCGAGCACATGCGCTTGTTTTATTAATACGCCTTTACGGGTCAAGGTTGCAACCGCGCATGTAAGTGCGGTTGGTATGGCTAAACTCAGGGCACATGGGCAGGTAGCAACTAAAACCGAAATGGTGATCCAAAATGCGTGTTCAGGGTCAATTTGGTACCAGCCAATAGCTGTAAGTGAAGCAAATATAAGCAGGCACGCTATAAACCATTGCGCAACTTTATCTGTAATTTCAACCAGTTTAGGGCGTTTAGTTAATGCGTTGTGTTGCAAGCGGATAATTTGATTTAAAAGGGTATTTTGGCCAATTTTATTAATTTTTATTTCAATAACGCCGTCGTGGTTAACGCAACCGGCGTAGACATTGTGGCCGATAAATTTTGTAACGGGTTGGTGTTCGCCCGTCATCATTGATTCATCAACCGTAGTTTTACCCTTTATAAGCTCGCCGTCGGCAGGGATTGTTTCACCCGCTTTAATGAGTACTACGTCATTAAGTTTTAGATTTTTGGCTGCAATTATAAGTTCTTCACCACTGTCGTTAATGGTGCGGGCTGTTAATGGCAATAATTTTTGTAAGTTGGCAGTAAATTCGCTCGCTTTTAAACGCGCTCTAAATTCAAGGTACTTACCTAATAAAAGTAAAAAGGTAAACATGCACACAGATTCAAAATATACTTCGCCGACTTGCATAAATGTGGCGTAACAACTTGCGCCAAACGCACCAAAAATAGCCAGCGATACGGGTAAATCCATATTGAGCTGTTTTGCTTTTAAGCCATTCATGGCGTTGGTTAAAAAGGGCAGTGCGCTATATAAAATAACCGGAGAGGCAAGTACTAAGCTGATCCATCTAAAATACTGCTCAAAATTGCTGTCCATCCCTGAGAACATGCCAAAGTACATGGCAAACGCAAACATCATAACTTGCATGGTCATTAAGCCTGCAACACCTAAGCGGCGAATATAGGCTTTGGCAGTTTGTTGCTTTTGTTGAGCTTCAATATCTGATTGAAATGGGTAGGCTTTATAACCAATTTTGGCTAAGGAAGTAATAATTTCGCTCAATGGGGTGCTGGTTTTATCCCATTGGATCATCGCGCGGTTGGTGGATGTATTTACATCAACCCGTTTTACAGTATTTAAGTTTAAGAGTTGTTTTTCGATAAGCCATGCACACGCTGCGCAGGTTATACCTTCAACACTCAACAATACCTCTGAGATATTGTCGTTAGTAGCTATAAATTCGTCTTGAATATCTTCGTTGTCATAACTTTTTATAAATGCGAGTTGCTCAGGTACCAGTTGCTCAACCTTGCCTGCGCGAACAGTTCGGTATTTATAATAATCAGTCATACCTTGATCAACAATATTTTGCGCAACTGCTTGGCAGCCAATGCAACACATTGGCTGGGCTATATCGTAAATTATAACGTTTGCGCTAAATCCGTTTGGCACACTTTCAAGGCAATGAAAGCAAGAGTGAGACATAGTGATGATTACTTATAGTTAGGAGTAACTAAAACGGTTTCAGCCGTCGGTAGAACAATGTTTTCTTTGAGTTTCCAGCTGCCATCAATTGGCTCAATAAATACAGAGTATGCACCTGGTGTATACTTATCAAGTAATGCAGTAAATTCTTGATTGGCATTAGGTGTAAGTGTGGCCTCAAAGTCATGCGCTTTAATAGTACGGTGGTAAAACGAAAGTTTTAAAACATGCACGTTGCTACTGTCACCTTTTGTAAACTTAAAGCTTACACGCTCGTTGGTTACATTTAATTCGCCATGTAAGTAAAGTGCTTTTGCTTTTTCAAACTTAGTCAGTTCTAAGTTTATTGCTTTGCCTTTTTTGTAGTAGTCGTCAACAACCATATCTGGGCCGTTACCTATTGCCGTAATAAATAAGCTAATACAGCCAATAATGGCAACTAACGGAAAAAAGATTAAAAACCAAGGCCAAAAATTTTTATACCACGGAGTAGGTTGCATAGTGTCTCTAAAATTAGTTTAGGAAGCGTTATTTTATAGGAATTATACGTAAAAGACTAAAAAAAAGCCTCCGACTGGAGGCTTTTTTGATCTGGATTAATCTATTGAATTAAATAAATTAATTTATAAACATTTTATTAACCGCGTGCTTATTTATCTTGCGATAAACTGTAAACGTAGGCTGTTAATAAGTGAATCTTATCTTCACCTAAAATGTCTTTCCAAGCAGGCATTACACCAGCACGGCCGTGATTAAGTGTTTCTTCAACAGCACGTTGAGAACCACCGTATAACCAAATGTTATCAGTCAGGTTAGGCGCGCCAAATGGTAGGTTATGTGCAACCGACCCTTTACCGTCAGCACCGTGACATGCTGCACACATTGCAAACTTAGCTTTACCTGCGGCAGCATCTTTTTGGTTAACAGTACGACCAGAAAGGCTCAGCACATGTGCAGTCATTTCTTTAACGCCTTGCTCACCAAGAGCATCGCCCCAAGCTGGCATTGCAGCTATACGACCATTAAGCAGTGTTTCTCTAATTTTGTCTGGTGTACCGCCATATAACCAATCTTTATCAGTTAGGTTAGGGAAGCCTGTTCCACCACGTGCATCAGAGCCGTGACATTGCGCACAGTTTTGTGAGAATAAACGCTGACCAATTTCGATGGCTAATTGACCATCTGTTTGTTCATGTTTGTCACCATTTTCAAGAGCAACTTGCTGCGCTGCGTCACCTTCAAACTTAGAATTAACTAAATCTAAAACCGGCACTTGTGCAAGTCGATTAAAAATAGGACCAAAGCGTTCTTCTGCAGCTTCATACTCTTTATCAAGTTTAACAAAACGACCTTCTGCTTTGGCCTCTGCAACTGCTTTTTTAGATTCAGCTAAAGACGTAATACCTTGGTTAGAGCTAGTCCATTTACCAAAACCTTCCCAGTTACCTAAACCTGGGAAAGCTGCAAGGTAATATACTGACCAAATAAAAGTTGCGAAAAACATGTAAGTCCACCATTTTGGTAGTGGATTATTTAGCTCTTCAATGCCGTCAAATTCATGTCCACAGCTTTCACCTTCTTTTACGCCAGCATAGTTTTTTAAGTTCCAAACTAATAGGCCAAAGATGATGCATAAGCATGCAAGGGTTAATACAATAACCCAAATACTCCAAAAGCTAGTCATTTTTCAGACTCCTTTTCCTCGTTAGAGAGTGTGTTGTTATGTTTTTTTTCATCTTCAAAAATGGCATTAGCAGCGCTGTCAAAACGATTTTTGCTACGCTTGCTGTATGCCCATACAACAATCACAATAAACAATACTAAAATTACCAGAGTCAAAATGCCTCTGTATGTTCCGTAATCCATAATAATTTACTTCAAGTGGGTACCAAGTTGCTGTAAATACGCGATTAGAGCTTGGATTTCTGTTGCGCCTTCGCCGTTATTCATAGCGTTAACTTTTTCAACATCAGCTTTAAGTTCTTCGTCGCTGCCATAACCTAGGCCCGGGTGTTTAGGGTTTTCTGGGTTAATAGCAAAAGTATCACGGAAAATTTGTAGTTTTTTCAGAGTCAGGCTTGTATCTACCCTATCCTCTGCTAACCAAGGAAAACCTGGCATGTTTGACTCAGGAACCACAGCACGTGGGTCAACTAAGTGAGCATAATGCCAATCGTCCGAGTAACGTTTACCAACGCGAGCAAGGTCAGGACCAGTACGTTTTGAACCCCATTGGAAAGGGTGATCCCATACTGATTCGCCTGCTACAGAGTAGTGACCGTAACGCTCAACTTCATCACGAAAAGGGCGGATCATTTGTGAGTGACAGTTATAACAACCTTCACGTACATATATATCACGGCCTTCCATTTCTAAAGCATTAAGAGGGCGTAGGCCTTCTACTGGTTTAGTTGTGTCGTCTTGGAACATTAGCGGAGTAATTTCAACTAATGCACCAAAGCTGATAGCAAAAACAGTCAGAATAGCCATAAGGCCAACGTTCTTTTCTACTATTTCATGTTTGTTTTGTGAATTTTTATTGCTCATCATCTCACTCCGTTATGCTAATTGTGCTTGCGCGTCTAACTTCAGAGATTCTTTCTCAGCTGAAATTGTACGGAAAACGTTATAAGCCATAACTAACATGCCTGTTACGATGAATACACCGCCTACAAAACGCATAATGTAGAAAGGATGCGACGCTTCTAAAGACTGCACAAAGCTGTACATTAATGTACCGTCAGCATTTACCGCACGCCACATAAGACCTTGCATTACACCAGAGATCCACATTGCAACAATGTATAAAACAACACCTACAGTATGTAACCAGAAGTGGGTATTAACTAATTTGACGCTATACATACGACCTTGCGCAAATAACGCAGGAATTAAGTGGTAAATAGCACCAATTGAAATCATAGCAACCCAACCTAGTGCACCTGAGTGTACGTGGCCGATTGTCCAATCTGTGTAGTGAGATAACGCATTTACAGATTTAATTGCCATCATAGGGCCTTCGAACGTAGACATACCGTAGAAAGACAATGAAACAACTAGGAAGCGTAGTACTGGATCAGTACGCAGTTTATGCCATGCGCCTGATAGGGTCATAATACCGTTAATCATACCACCCCAAGACGGTACGAATAGGATAATAGACATAACCATACCTAAACTTTGCGTCCAATCAGGAAGCGCAGTGTAGTGAAGGTGGTGAGGACCTGCCCAGATGTATAATGAAATTAATGCCCAAAAGTGAACTACCGATAAACGGTATGAGTAAACTGGGCGACCTGCTTGTTTTGGTACAAAGTAATACATCATACCCAAGAAACCAGCAGTTAATAGGAAACCTACAGCGTTATGACCGTACCACCACTGAACCATAGCATCTACCGCACCTGCGTAGATTGAGTATGATTTAGTTAACGACACAGGCACTGCCATGCTGTTTACAATGTGTAGTACTGCAACAGTAATAATAAAGCCAGCATAGAACCAGTTAGCAACATAAATGTGCGACACTTTACGCTTGATTAAAGTACCAAAGAATACAATAGCGTAAACAATCCAAACCACAGCGATTAAAATATCGATTGGCCATTCAAGTTCTGCGTATTCTTTTGAGCTAGTAATACCAAGTGGTAATGTAATTACTGCTAATACAATAACTAGCTGCCAGCCCCAAAATGAAAAGGCGGCGAGTTTGTCTGAGAAAAGACGCGTTTGGCAAGTACGTTGTACGACGTAATAAGACGTCGCAAACAGTGCACTAGTACCAAATGCGAAAATTACTGCGTTCGTGTGTAACGGACGTAGTCGAGAGTAAGTTAACCATGGTGTATCAAAGTTAAGTGCTGGCCAAGCTAATTGGGCAGCAATCAGAACCCCAATACTCATGCCAACGATGCCCCAAATCACTGTCATAATAGCGAATTGGCGTACAACCTTATAGTTATACTCAGTTTGTGATGCTACTGTTTGGCTCATTTTCTGGCTTCCGCTGCAATAAATGCGTTTAGAAATGAATTACCCACTATTAAAAGTGGGGCCTACTATTTTTCTCAAGCGTGTTACCTAAAACTTTCAATACATGAAAACTTCAGAAAAAAACTTGAGAAACCCTTATTTTTTGCGGGTGAAATGATAAATTTTTTGGCCTAAAAAAGATAGGTCAATTACATAAAATTATGACATCAATCAAACTTTGTGAGCTTGTTGTTTATTTTTTGATACAGTTTGTGCCTAATTTGGCCTAATAGTAACACTCGCACTTGTTATTTACAGTCACGATTATTAGTATTTGCTTTTCTTTAGTGCGAAATTGTTATGCTTATATATAGGTTAAGTTTATTCACTGTGGTGTTTTTTTTATTAACAGCGTGTGATTTTTCTAAAAATACAGATGAAAAATTTCTTAAAAATGCCCAGTGCGAAGCCAATTTGCCTTGTACTTTTTCAAATGATGTTAAAGTATGGTTAAGCGAGAAAACCCTTTCCCCCGAAACCCCATTTACTATCTTTAGTGACTTACCTGCAAACGTTACAATTGAAGATGCCAAGCTTAAAGGCATCACTATGTACATGGGTTACATTCCCCAAAAATTTAAAAAACATAATGATCTTTGGCAAAGTAATACTATGGTTGGTATTTGTTCAGAGCAAAATATGCTTTGGAATTTAGAACTAACCGTTAAAGATAATGCCACCTCTGTAATACAAACACTCAATTACTCTTTTTACGTAACGTATTAAAGTTGCGACTACAAACTCTTGTATACAGCTTACATTTTTGATGTGAGTTCGTTTTCTTATACATACGATTATTTGAGTGACAAGATCAATAAAATTGCCTTTTTAGGTTTTAATACTGACAAAACTTCAATAGTGAATAAGTGCTCTCAAAAAGTTCAACTTTAATTACGACTGAATAAAAAAATCTAATCAAAAAACCTTCCAAAGAGGCTAAATAAGACTATTTAAGCATCAAGTATGCATAAATATGGTTATTAATTAACATTTAGTTTTGCGGTTTTAATAATGTGCTGTGATTAAGTTGTTAATTTGTCTGTTTTTGGTACGTAGCTCAGTTAATTACATTTGATTACAAAGTGAATCACTTTGGTTTCAGGTGTGTTTCTAATGTTTCCTTGTCTTTTCAAGGCATTGTTTTTAAAGTGTATTTATTAATTAACACTGAAACATAATGTAACCTATGTACCTACTATGGTTATTTCATTTTATTTCTTGATATAAATTGAGCTGTCATTAAGTTTTCGTTCAGTTAAAGGCGCCTAAGTTGCCCACCTGACTCACTATTCTAATAAAAAGTGAGCATTACCAATAAAGGTAAATTTCCAACAAGTAGGGTTCTTTCATGAAAAAATCAACTCTTGGTTTAGCTGTAATCGCAGCAATACCAATGTTCTCAAGTGTGCAAGTTTTAGCGGCTGACGAAGCAGCTACATCAATTGAAAAAATTCAGGTAACTGGCTCTCGCATTAATCGTACTGATATGGAAACATCAAGCCCAATCACAGTTATCGGTGATGACTTCATTGCAAAAAGTGGTTTCACATCGGTTGCTGACATACTTTCTACTCAGCCATCAGCTGCTGGTATTAGCTTAGGCGCTTCAAGTAATAATGGTTCAGGTGGTTCTGCGACAGTCAACCTACGTGGTATGGGCTCGCAACGTACACTGGTATTATTAAATGGTCGTCGTATGGTTTCTTCAGGAACCGGCGCAGATTCTTCTGTTGATTTAAATACCATTCCTGTAGCAATGATCAAATCTATAGAAATCTTAAAAGACGGCGCGTCTGCAGTATATGGCTCTGATGCTATTGCTGGTGTTGTTAACATCATAACAAAGAAAGATTTTGAAGGTTCAGAGCTTAACGTTGAAGGCAGCCGCACTACAAAAGGTGATGGCAATAATTACGGTGTTAGTTTATTACACGGAATGAATATTGCCGATGGCAACTTAGTTGTTGGTGCTCAATACTCAAACCGTGGTGAAGTAATTCAGTCGGATCGTCGTTTTGTAGAGCCTGGCGAGTCTTCATTTATCCCTGAAGGAACACTGGGCGGCAGAACTTACCAGGGTAATGGTGTTTTTGCAGATAGAACTACTTCATACGATTTCACAACATCAAGCTATGCTCAAACACCTAATGAGCTATACAGCTTATTTACTAGTTTTGACAAAGAGCTAGACTCAGACACTACATTTAATGTTGATTTGATGTATACACGTCGTGAATCTAACCAACAACTTGCACCACAACCAGCAAGTATTGATTTAAGTACTTCTAGCTTGGATTCAACTTACACAGATAGCTTCCGTGACGCAGATACAGGCGATCTTGCTGACTCTTTAGAGTACAGAAGAAGAATGGTTGATGCTGGTCCTCGTATTTATGAGCAAGAAACTGACACTTACCGTGTATCTGTTGCTTTACAAGGTTTATTAGATAACGATGCAAGCTGGGATGTAAGTGCAACTTACGGTCGTAATGACTCAAAAGATAAAGTTCAAAACTCAATTAATGCAAGTCGAGTTGAAGAAAGCATTTATGCAAACCAAGCTCTTTGGTTTAGCGGTGATGCTTTAGATCGTAGCTTATTAACATCTAACGATTCAATTTATACTGAGTCAAACGAAGGTGGTAACGAGCAATTTATTCTTTCAGCTGGTTATAGTGCAGTAACAGAAAGTGATATTGGTTACGCAATCGGTGTAGAAAACCGCTTTGAAAGTGGTTACTACACACCAGATCTAATTACTCAGCTTGGTGAGAGCACAGCTGCACAACAAGATCCAACTGAAGGTGATTTCTCAGTACAGTCTATCTACTTTGAAACATCTATGCCGGTATTAGAGACTGTTACCCTTGAAGGTGCTGCTCGCTACGATAACTACTCTACCTTTGGTGGCGAAACAACGTGGAAACTTGGTGCAACGTGGAATGTAACTGAAGAGTTTATGGTTCGTTCTGTATTAGCTACTGGCTTTAGAGCACCAAACGTATCAGAACTGTTTGGTGGTAACTCAGGTTCGTACGATTACCTAGCTGATCCATGGGGCAACGAACAAGATGCTCAAATACTTGTAAACTACACAAGTGATAACGATCTTAAAGCCGAAGAAAGTCGCTCTTTCACTTTTGGTATGGTTTGGGAAGTAGCTGACGGCTTATCAACAACTCTAGATTACTGGAAGTTTGATATTACTAATGCGATTACTCGCTTAGATGTTCAAAACGAAATGAATAGCTGTTTTGCAGGTGACTCAGAATCATGTTCATCAGTAAACATCACACAATCTGGTGACTTATCTAACCTAAGTTCAGCACTAACTAACGTAGGTTCTCAAGAAACATCAGGTGTTGATTGGAATATTAGCTACTCTGCAGATAACTATCGTATAAACCTTGATACAACTTATTTAATCAAGTTTGAAGAAGATGACATTAATTACACTGGCACTATTGATGGCAACATCGGTGGATACTCTAAAATTAAATCTAATCTATCTGTAAGCTACGATATAACTGATGCATTTAATGTGCTTTATAATGCACGTTTTCTACGTGGTATGGACGGCGATTACTACGGTGAGTCGTTTAGCACAGATAACGTTATTTACCATGATATTTCTATGAGCTATAACATCAATGATGCACTTCGTGTTACCGGTGGTATGAACAATATCTTTGATAAAGAGCCAGAAGAAGTTCTAGGCGGCAATGATATGGGCACTGTTCCAGAAATTTACGATGTAGTTGGTTCTCGCGTGTTTGCAAGTGTAAACTACAAGTTTTAACTAGCACATTAATCTTATTAAGGCTCAGTATTTACTGAGCCTTTTTTATTGAACAAAATAAAGGAGACAAGTACACTAAAACGATATTTTAGAAGGAGAACTGATTGTTAAAACAAGATGAAAACTTATCTTTTGTCATTGAACCAGAACTAACTCCTCGTTCTGAACAGCGCATAGATCTGTATTTTTCTATCCCTAATGAAATGGGGATTAATCCGCAAACACTTACCGAAGAATCTTACTTTAATAACCACTTTAAATCGCACTTAGCGTATAACGCTAACAATATACACTTGCCTTTAGTGCGAAGCCGTTTTGTTAGTAAAAACAAAGGTGAGCAACAAGATTACCGGCAAAATCTTAATTTATTTTGTTACCAAGTACGTTTAGCCCTTGATGCCGATATAAAAGACGCGTTAAAAATTGATGAGGCAGAAGATTTTTATAAACGTGCTAACGAGGTATATGAGCAAAGCGAAGGACTTTTAAAAAAGCTGCGTCGCTACACACCAGATGACGAAAAACTACTGCCATTTTTTACCAATGCTGATAACTATTTAAGTTGGCATGTTGAGCAATCTTTTTTAAAGCTTTTAGATGAAGGCCCACGTAGTAGCGATTATGCAAAAGAGCGTAACGATTTACTGCAGTTTTGTAAAAGCGAAAATACGTATCGAGCAGAGAAAAGCTACAACTCTGAAACAACCATGCAAGACGCAAATCGAATAACAAATAAAATGCGCTTGTTACAACGCTTAATTGAGCACGGCGTAATATTACAGCGTCAAACGCGGTTTCTTAACAGCTACCTTAAGCGATTAGTTAAAGGCACTGTTACAGCCGTTATCATGGCATTTGTGATGGTTGTAATACTCAATGCTCGCTCAACGTTTACTGAAGTCACCGCGACACTTATTTTAATTTTAGGTGTTATATACGGGCTACGTGAAATATTTAAAGAAGATATTACACGTATGATTTGGCGAGCCATTGTACAAGGGCGACCTAAGTGGCGATTTAGTTTTAAAAATAGTATTACCAAAGACAAAGTAGCGAGTCAGTTAATTTGGCTTGAATACATGCGCTTTAAAAAAATACCTAAAGAAGTGAAATCTATTTTTTCAAAACGTCGTCAACAAAATAAACAAGCTGCGCAGTGGTTACACTTTGCAAGTGAGACACGTGTTAGTGCGAAAGAATTTTTGCCCGGCTACGATACACTACAGCACACGCTACAATTTAATCTTGCACCATTTGCACGTTATTTAAAACGTGGTGAAGGGAAGCTATATCATTTAGACAGTAATAAAATTTCTAAGCAGGCTGTAGAAAGGCGTTATCAATTAAACATGGTACTTGTGCTAACTGAGGAAGATAAAATACTTTATCAACGCTATAAAATAACGTTAAATCGCAGTAAAATCGTTAATATTGAGCTTATCTACTCCAAAAAATGAGTTTAATTAATTTTAAAAGGGGCTGATACAATCAGCCCCTAATATTTGATCACTTTATTTATTAGCTAAGCCATGTTTGCTATATAAAGTTACTTTGTCTGATACTAGCGTGATCTCGATATTTTTTGCTTCATCGCCCCATACACAGTTAGTATGTAGTGTTTTTTCAACACAGTTATCAGCACTGCCTAAAATAGTTTCAACTTCAGTCTTATCCATGCCTACTTTAATTTTTTCATAATTTTCAAGACTTACCTTAGAACAAGCCGCAAGGCTTAATGTAGCTGCGATGATAAGGAGTTTTTTCATTGTTATATCCTACTTAATATTAATGTTTGAATTTTCTGATCTGGACAATCATGCCCATTCGTGGATGGTCAAAGTAATGTACTTCACCACTAATTACACGTCTAAACTGAGAGAAACGGGCTGACTCTATATCGCCGTTTTCTAGCTTTTGGCTAATATCAAAATTAGCTGTAATGTATAAATAATGTCGTAAATGTATTTTAAATAAACCGTCTAGTTCCCACTCTGCTTTTGATTGATCTGGGTCGTTAAATAGTGCCGGTTGTGAATTTAATAAACTTACAAAATCAGGGTTTGAATAGCTAGGTGTTACATTGGGTTCATTTTTAAGATGCTTACCCGCCATTAAATGCATGCTTGGGGCGCGTGACTTGCTTGCACCTTCAAAGCGCCAGCCAGTATGTAGAATAGGTGTTAAGCCTTTGCGGTCCAGTTGCCTGTATTGCGCTTTAAATTGCAGCTGTTGCGGCGCTAATAAATAGGTTTGCTGCATATCATCTTTAGCGGGTGCTAAAGGCGTTACAGGTAGCTCATCGTAGCTTTGTAGGTAGTCAATACTGTTGTCACATACACCTGATTGCGGGTTTGAATTAACTAATGAATCAGTAAAAGTGCGTTTTTGAAAACGCTCATCGCCATCTATGCAGGCCTGCATTGCTTGTTCAGTGTAAAGAGGGGTCAGTAAGTCTAGCGTATTTTTATCTTCAATAGCTTTGTGCTTAAGGCTAAAGTCTTCTTGTAAATACGGGGCAGGGCGCTGTTTAAATACAAGCACCTCAACCTCAAACCAGCGTTCTGCAAATGCAGTGCTGCTAAATAAGCAGCATAAAACAATAAGCGATTTTTTTAGCAACATTAATGGCTAACCTTTTTTTCGAAATCTGCAATCATTGCAGTGACCATTTTTAAGCGTTCGCGGGCATTTGCCTCACTAATTGCAAAGCGCAGTTTATTTGCGCCATCCATTTTGTACACCTTAGGTGCACTTTGTATCAAGCCAATGATGAAGCTAGGGTTAACCTTGGTATCTTGGCTAAACTCAAAGTAACCACCTTTTGGGTTTGCCTCAATTTTAGTTATACCTAAACTACTAGCTTTCATTTTTAATAATTGTAGGCTAAATAGGTTTTTAGCAGCATCAGGTAGTAAACCAAAGCGGTCTATTAGTTCCACCTGTAGCTCATCCATATCATCAAGGTTAGCACAACTTGCAATTCGCTTATACATACCCAAGCGTGCATTAACATCGTGTATGTAGTCATCAGGTAATAATGCAGCCAGCTTTAAATCTACTTCGGTTTGTTTTTGAAGTAGGTTTTCAAGCGTTGGCTCTTTACCTTCGCGCAGCGCATTTACGGCTTGTTCGAGCATTTCCATATACAAACTAAAGCCAATGGTTTGCATTTGGCCTGATTGATCATCGCCAAGTAGCTCACCCGCACCACGAATTTCTAAATCGTGTGTAGCGAGGGCAAAACCTGCACCTAAATCCTCTAATGATTCAATTGCTTGTAAGCGTTTACTCGCATCTTTAGAAAGGGCTTTAGGGTCACCTGTTAGTAGGTAGGCATACGCTTGATGGTGGCTTCGACCAACTCGTCCACGTAATTGGTGTAACTGGGCAAGGCCGAGTTTATCTGCTCTGTCCATGATAATGGTATTAGCCGTAGGCACATCAATACCGGTTTCGATAATCGTGGTACATACCAGCACGTTGTATTTTTGATGGTAAAAGTCAGTCATTATTTGCTCAAGCTCTTGCTCGCGCATTTGGCCATGGGCTGTAGTCACACTGGCTTCAGGTACCCATTCACTAATTTCTTGTGCAACACGCTCGATAGTTTCTACGTTGTTATGTAAAAAGTAAACTTGGCCACCGCGTTTAATTTCTCGCAGTACCGCTTCGCGTATTAGTTCTACATCGCGTTGGCGTACAAAGGTTTTTACCGCTAAACGTTTAGCCGGTGGCGTTGCGATTATCGATAAATCGCGCATGCCGCTCATGGCCATGTTGAGTGTACGAGGTATTGGCGTTGCAGTCAGTGTGAGTATGTCTACATCGGCGCGCAGTGCTTTAATTTTCTCTTTTTGGCGAACACCAAAGCGATGCTCTTCATCAACAATTAACAAGCCTAAATCGTTAAATTTAATGTCTTGTTGAATAAGTTTATGCGTGCCAATAACTATATCGAGCTTACCATTGGCCATTTTTTCAAGTGTGTCTTTTTGCTCTTTAGTGGAGTTAAAGCGCGAAAGCACACCTACTTCAATAGGAAAATCAGCAAAACGGTCTTTAAAGTTTTCATAGTGTTGTTGAGCGAGCAAGGTGGTGGGCACTAAAATGGCTACCTGCTTATCATCGTTAACTGCTACAAAAGCAGCGCGCATGGCCACTTCTGTTTTACCAAAGCCTACGTCACCACACACTAAACGATCCATCGCTTGTTTTGATTGCATATCACCTAATACGGCTTCTATGGCGTTGCGCTGATCGTCAGTTTCTTCAAACGGAAAGCTATCGCTAAATTGGCGATATGCAGGGGCGTCTAGGGTAAATTTATTACCAGGTTTTGCTTGGCGCTGAGCATAAATGTCGAGTAATTCTGCGGCTACATCGCGAACTTTTTCAGCCGCACGTTTTTTTGCTTTTTCCCACGCATCTGAGCCAAGCTTATGCAGCGGGGCGCTGGCTTCTTCACCGCCAGAGTAACGACTAAGCATATGCAATGCAGATACTGGCACGTACAATTTAGCTTCACTTGCGTAAGTAATTGTTACAAATTCAGTAACTACACCTGCAGCATCAATTGTTTGCAACCCCTGATAACGGCCAACACCGTGATCAAGATGCACAACAGGTTGACCTTCTTTAAGCTCGGCTAAATTACGAATTAGCGCATCTTGGCTGGCTTCGTACTTGTGCTTGCGGCGTCTGCGCTGAGATACTTTTATGCCAAGCAGTTCTTGCTCGGTAATAATAGAAAGGCTTGGTTTAGTGCCAAGTACTACACTTTGCTCGAGCGGACTTACTATTAAGCCTACGTCACTTGCACTTTTTATAAATTGTTCGAGTGTTTCAAATTCTTTAAATTTTAAACCGCTTGGTTTTAAAATGCTCAGCAATGATTCGCGACGACCGTCCGATTCAACACTGAGTAATATGCGGCCTTTTTTCTTTTTTTGCTCTGCTACATAATTTATAAACGCGCCATAAGGTTCATGCTGTTTATGATCAATTCGAATGGCTGGCAGCTCGCTAACGCTTAAGTTTTTATTACCTGCTTTAGTGCCAAGCTTTGCAAGGGATAATCTAATACGTGCAAAATTGCCTAAATTAGAAAACAGCTCTTCAATTGGCTGATAAAGCGCATTGGGTTCTAGTAATGGACGAAGTGGGTCAACTCTGCGGTTTTCATAGCGTACATTTACATCGTGCCAAAAGTTATCTGCCGCGTGCTCTAAATCACCCAGCTGCATAACGGTTGTTGTATCTGGCAGGTAGTCAAAAATAGTCGCGAGCTTTTCAAAAAACAACGGCATGTAGTATTCAATACCTGCAGGCCAGTTACCTTTGCTTACTTGCATGTATACTGAATCTTGCTGCGAGCTTGCGCCAAATTTTTCACGGTAGCTTATTCTAAAGCGTTCAATATCAGCGTCGTTAGTAGGAAATTCATGCGCTGGAAGTAGCTCAATTTTATCTACTTTTTCATCAGAGCGCTGTGTTTCTACATCAAATAAGCGAATGGTATCGAGTTCGTTATCAAAAAAGTCGAGTCTAAATGGGTGCGGGCTACCCATTGGGTATAAGTCAACGATAGAGCCGCGTATAGCGTATTCGCCGTGCTCCATTACTTGTTGAACATTTAAATAACCGGCTTGCTCTAAATTGTCACGAAAGTTATGAGTGTCTAGTTTGTCGCCTACTTTAAAGTTTATTGTTGAACCGTAAATAAATGAGGCCGGGGCTGTGCGCAACATTAAAGTAGATACAGGCACAATTAACACACTTTGTTGTTCTTTTTTTAAGGTGTTTAAAGTGGCCAAACGGGCTGAAATAATATCTTGATGGGGAGAAAAATGATCGTATGGCAGAGTTTCCCAATCAGGAAATACCATGACTGGGTTATCGGGTAATAAATATTCTAATTCTGTTTCAAGGCGCAGTGCACTTGGTGTATCAGGCGTAACAATTAAGACTAAGTTATCTTGTTGTTTAACGCCTTCAGCAATAGCAATACTTAAACCACTTCCGCTTAGCTGGCCCCATTGAATTTTATCTTTATGAGATTTTACCCAAGGCAAGGCTGCCCATTGCTCAAACGCCATTTATTACTCCATTTATAGTTGGCTCTTAGCAAGTAAGAGCCATCTTGAGTTAAGGTTACTTAGTCTCGGTATATTTTTGTTAGGTCTTTATAGTGATCAATTCGTCTATCACGTAAGAAAGGCCAAATACGTCTTACGTTTTCTGAGCGTTTTTGATCAATTTCTACTACTAAAATTTGCTCATCAGTATTATTAGCCTCTGCTAATAGTTCACCTTGTGGGCCTGCAATAAACGAATTGCCCCAAAACGAAATACCATCGCTTTGCGCACTAGGGTCACTTTCATGGCCAACGCGGTTACAGCTAATTACCGGCACGCCATTGGCAACAGCATGGGCACGCTGGCTAATAACCCACGCATCTTTTTGACGAGTTTGCTCAGCAATGTCGTCGTTAGGATCCCAACCGATAGCGGTTGGGTAAATTAATACCTCAGCGCCAGCCATTGCCATCAAACGTGCAGCTTCAGGAAACCATTGATCCCAACATACTAGCACGCCTAATTTACCCACCGAGGTTTGAATAGGCTCAAAACCGATATCACCTGGGGTAAAGTAAAATTTTTCGTAAAAACCTGGATCATCAGGAATATGCATTTTGCGGTATTTACCTGCAATACTGCCGTCTTGCTCTAATACAACTGCAGTATTGTGATAAAGGCCCGTAGCGCGTTTTTCAAATAAAGACGCGACAATAACAATGCTTAGCTCTTTAGCAAGCTCACCTAAGGCATTACTGCTAGGGCCTGGAATGGTTTCGGCTAAATCAAATACGTCAACATTTTCGGTTTGGCAAAAATAGAGGCTTCGGTGCAGCTCTTGGAGTACAACCAGTTTTGCACCTTTTTGAGCGGCTTCACGAATGGCACTTATTGATTTTGCCATATTGTCCTTTGCGTTATCGGTATTGCTTTGTTGCACTAACGCAACGGTTAATTTTGCAGGGCTTGTCATTGTGCTGCTCCAGCTAAAAATCCACGAGGTAATTGCATTGTAATACAGTGCAGGCTGCCAAATTGTTCAATAATTGGTTGGCAATTTACGCCAATAATAGTGTGTTGTGGGTATGCTTTTTGAACTTGCGCAAGAGCACGTTCATCATTGGCATCATTATACGTTGGCACAAGCACAGCATTATTAATAATTAAGTAGTTAGCGTAGGTAGCCGGTAAGCGTGTTTGCTCATCGTCATAAGCGGCTTTTGGCCACGGTAACTCAATTAAGTTATATGGGGTGTTATCGGCAGTTTTAAAGGTTTTTAGTTGTTTTTCCATCGCATCAAGTGCGCTAAAATGCTCATCAGTTTTATCGTCACACTGCACATATACAAGGGTATTATTTGGTGCAAAACGCACTAAGGTATCAATGTGGCTGTCGGTGTCATCGCCCGCTAAATAGCCATGTTCAACCCATAAAAAACTCGTCGCGCCTAAGTGCTCTTTTAAAAGTGCTTCAATATCATTTGGGTTTAAATCAGGGTTACGGTTTTTATTAAGCAAACATTCGCTGGTTGTTAGCAACACACCGTGCTCGTTTATTTCAATACCGCCACCTTCAAGTACCATATCGAGCGCTTGATATTGGTTGTTTGTACTACTTAGCTCTTTTACCAAAGTGCGATTAATTTGATTGTCTAATGCGCTTTCAAACTTATTGCCCCAACCATTAAAAGTAAAATCATATACTTTTAATTGTTCTGTTGAATCAATAGCGGCGCAAGTAAGCGGACCATGATCGCGCGCCCAGGTATCGTTAGTAGGGGTTACTACAAAATGAACACGATTAAGAGAGACGTTAGCACTATTTAGTAATGCTGTAATATGCACTTTTAAGGCACTGTTATGCGCCACAATAACAAGCTGTTGCTGCGTTGTTATGTGTTTAGCAAGTTCAATATATACAGGTTCTACACGCGCTAAGTTGTCGGCCCAATCGGTGTCTTTGTGAGGCCATGTAAGCATAACAGCGTCTTGCTCGGCCCATTCTGGTAAAAGTCTAAAGTTCATGAATTTTATATACTAATTAAGATGGCGCTAGTTTAGCATTTTACATAAAGATGTCAGCTAATTATCACTGTTTAGGTCGCCTCGGTTTTGATCAAGTTCTTGACGTTTTTTAAGTTGGCGGGTTTGAGCATGTAAACTCGCTCTAACAATAAGTTCTTGGTCAGTAGTTCTAATTGCGGTAAAGAGCATAGTGTATTGGTAGTGTTCGCTATCTTGTTTTTCTACTGCTACAACTTCGGTGTAACAATAAACCGCAGAGGCCTCGTGGTGCAAAAACAGTTTGGTTCTAAATGCTTGGCCAATTGAGTGTACTTCAGGTGATGTAAAACGAATACCGCCACCGCCGTAGCTATCACATTGTATTGCGTTATCTTGGGCTTGTTCTGAGGCCAAAATATGGCTCATTATTAAATCTATTTTACGTGACTGGGCTTGTAAAAATGTAGCTAGCTCTTGTGCTATATCGCCTAAGTTACGCAGTGGGCGTAACGAGCTTTGTTCAAGCTCACTTACTTCATTTGCTAATCTAAATAGTGGGGGAATGTCGTCTTCAAGTTCAAGCTGCGATTTAGGAACTTGTCCGTTTGATACGGGGAATAAATTTACTCTTATACTTTCATTAATTTGAAAGTACTGCTCAAACTCACCTAATCTTTCACTATTCATTATGTTCTCCACCACGTATTTATTTAATAGTAGCGTTGTGAGTACTAAATTGCTAGCAGATAAAATAACGCATAGCGGTCTAAATGCTTTGTTTACATTCGATTTTTAACATACTAATTATGATAATAAATACACTAAGAGATATTTAGGGGTAGTTACAAAAAAGCGGCCAATGTCATCCTAACATTGGCCGCTTGGGTATTGATTCATCAGCGTGTACTTATTTAAGTAGATCGGCTAATTCATGTAAATCTTTCACAACGTGATCTGGTTTTTTAGCTAATGGGTAAAGTGCTTTACCTGGGCGTGCTATAAAAGTGGTTTGTAAGCCTGCTTCTTTTGCACCAGCAACATCCCAGCCATGGGCTGCAACCATCATTGCTTCATTTGGTGCTACGTTTAGCTTTTTAAGTACCCACTCATACGCACGTAAGTCTGGTTTGTAAATTTTAATATCTTCAATGCTGTAACGCGCATCAAAGTAAGACATTAAACCAGCGCTTTCAAACTGTGCCTTTACACCTTTGTTTGAAGAGTTTGTAAGGCTTACTAACTTATAGCCCTGTGCTTTGAGTTTTGCCAGTCCTTCTTTAACATCGCTGTGTGGCGGAAGCGTTAAAAGAGGCGTAACAATAGCTGTTTTAGCTTGTTCACTTGTAATATCAATGTTGTTGTTTTGAGCAACCATAAGAAGTGACGCCACACCGATTTGCCCAAAGTCGTGATAACTACCGCTTACTGTATCTACTAATGAATGATGCAGCATGGTTGAAAACCACAGTGGTAATAAATCTTCACGTCCGCCTAGCGCTTTACCAATAGAGGTACGCATTGACGTTAAATCAAGTAGGGTTTCGTTTACATCAAAAATAAGCACTTTAGGTTTTGCTTGTTCATTTGGTTCATCAGCGACTGCATAACCAGATACAAGGCTTGTGCCCACAAGTAGTGAAAGAGTAAGTGTTTTTAACGATTTTAAAATAGACATTAATTATTCTCCGATTCAAGTGCTGTCATAACATCAATAGGTTCTGCGCGTAGGGTGTAATCTTCGCTTAAAAATGCGTATGTAATAACACCTTCTTGGTTTATCACATAGGTGGCCGGTAGCGGTAATTTAAAGCTTTTATCGCCGTAGTAGTGTTCAAAATCAATACCAAATTGTGTATATAACGCTTGAATACGCTCATCAAGTGTAAACAATAAACCAAATTGCTCAGCTACTTTATTGCTCACATCGCAAAGCACGTCAAATTCAAGGTCGTTTTTTTGTGCAGTTGAGAGAGTTTCATCAGGTAGTTGTGGTGATATTGCGATTAACTGAGCACTTTGAGTTTTAAATTGTGGTAAGTAGTCGTTAAGTGCTTTTAGTTCTAAATTACAATATGGACACCAGCCACCACGATAAAAGCTAATAATTACCGGGCCTTTTTTTAGTAAATCTGCAAGCTCAATGTTTTCGCCGTTATGGTTGGCTAAGCTAAAGTTTTCTACTTTTTGACCAATTTGCAATGCATTGTCTTTAATATGCTGTGCAATTAGCTCTTCGTTTGTAGTGTTCATTAGTGCCAAAACGTCAGCTGGCAATTTGGCATCTTTTTGTACGTTATAGGCATCTATTTGCGCTTTTAAACTCATGATTGAACCTCAATAATTAGACTATTTGCAATTATAGTGTTTTATATATTTAAATAAATATTGCAATACTGAAAGCTTCATTCGAAAATATTAAACATTGAAAAGTGCACAATGGCATCTTTATGTATAATTTAAGCGACCTAGAAACATTTATAGCTGTTGTTGAAAATAAGGGCGTGCTTGCTGCTGCCCGCGAGCAGCGTTTATCGCCTGCAACGGTGAGCCATCGCTTAAGTAAACTAGAGCGTGAGCTTGCTACAGTACTTGTTTTTAGAGATAGCAGGCGAGTACGGTTATCTCCCGCAGGTGAAATATTTTATACGCGTGTGGGGGCTATAATAGAAGCTCTACACGATGCTGAACATAGTATTGGCGCGCGTAGCTCATCGGTGAGTGGTTTACTACGCGTGACCATGCCGCCTTGGGTTTTTTCAAAATACGTAATGCCTAAACTCAATGAGTTTGAGCAAGCTTACCCTGAACTAAAGCTTGATTTTTTAATAACGGATCATTTTGTAAATGTAGTTGATGACGCGCAAGATGTTGCAATTAGGGTGGGAAAGTTAAATGACTCAGGATTACTTTCTCGTAAAATCGTAAACAATAGTCGCATACTTTGTGCAGCCCCTAGCTATATAGAAAAGTACGGCATGCCTGAAAATTTAACGCAATTGAGTGAGCATTATTGGGTTTGCCTGCCGTGGCAACGCCAGTTAAAGCTTTATGACGAACACAAAAAAATACATACCTTTAATGCTAAAACCCGTTTTACTATTTCAAACTCCGATAATATGACACAAGCTGCTATTGCAGGTCATGGTATTGCTATTAAATCAAAAATAGCGATTAATGAAGATCTTAAAAACGGTATTTTGGTTGAAGTTATGCCAGGGGTAATGGCACAAGATGATGCACCGGTTTGGTTTTTACGTCCGCAAAATAGTTTAACAACCCGCAAAACCGATGTATTTTATGATTTTATGAAATCACTATTTTTGAGCTGCGAATAAGCGTTTAAATGAGCGTTTTACTCCAATTAAAAACAAATAACCAGTAAGCTCTGCAAGCAAGGCAACAATTATGGCTGCAACAATGGCGGCTATAATAGAGTCTTTTTTCAAAATGATTTGACCTTCAAAGCGTTGCCATACTTGTTGCTTTATATCGCTCATGCCACTGATCATAGTAAATATATACGGAGATTTCTCAAACCTATTTACGGCTATCTGTAAATCTTGCTGTCGCTCGTAAAGAGTACTGATATTACTTGCCCCTTTGTTCACAATTTCATCATCAATATTTTGATAGTGTTTTATTAGCTTAGTTAAATCATTATTGAAATACTTAGCTGCATCGCTTTTAAAAGGCGCAACGGCATTATTAGCTTCAATTAACTGGGCTGATAATGCTTGGCCAAAGTCACTTACAAATGCAGGTATTTGCACTCCAAGTAGTAAACCGAATGCAAAGAAACTAAGTCGTATATAATCTAAAAGTTTACTCATTTATCTTCCTATGCATTTAAATAACCCAGAATTAACATTTGAGCTTGTTTTTATGTCAAAAACTCGTAATCTATTGGGGCGTGTTAACCTTGTGGATTGAACCCAAAGGGCAGTGCATGTATGGTATTTATGCTGCGTTATCACCTATTTATGGGGAGTAACCACACTACATAGGCTCTGCCTTGCCTAAATACCAAACGTACTGCTGCAAATTCAACCACGAAAGGCCAACACGCCCTAATAATAAAAATAACAACAGGTGGATGTTAAGGATGACGAAAAAAGTAAAGTTCACGTCAACATTTGTTGATATTTCTAAACAGCTCAAACGTTTTGTATCGCGCATTGTTCAACCCGACGATGTAGAAGATATTGTGCAAGAAACTTTTGTAAAAAGCTATGAAGCTGATTTAAAACAAGACATCCAGTTTACCCGTAGTTATATGCTAAAAACAGCAAAACATCTAGCACTCAACCATATAGCTAAGTGGGACAATAAATTTAATGATTCGTTAGAAAACGATAACGAATTACCCGTATTACTCAAATCAATGAAGCTCGAAGACGAATACACATCTAAAGAGCGTTTTTTACTTTTTTGTAGAGCTACTGAGCAACTAAGCTCATCGATTCGTAAATGCTTTATATTAAAAAAAGTTTACGGTATGAGCCAAAAAGAGATAGCAGACCAAATGCAGTTAAGCCAAAGCACTGTTGAAAAACACATTGCCAAAGGATTGTTACAAACCATGTTATACATGCGTGAACATGAGCAAAGCCCTCAAACGAACCTTAAAGCTCAAGCACATCCTATATCAGTTAAGAGGGTCGCAGAATGAGTAATGTTCATCAATTTAATTCAAAAGATTTAATCTTAGAAAAGTCATGTGATTGGATAAGCGCGATTGATCGTGGTTTAACTTATGATGAAAAAGAGCAATTTAAATTATGGATGATGCAAAGCACTGCACATCAAGACTCTATATACGAGCTTGCTCAGCTTTGGGATGAGCTTTCAGTATTAAACGAATTAAGTCATTTATTTCCTCAGCGCAACAATACTAAAACATCAAAAAACAAGTGGATGTTTTCTTATTCAATTGCAGCGAGTTTGTTTGCAGCGTTAATGGTATGCAGCTACTTATTAATTAACTTAGAAAATGGCTACAACCAAGAGCTTGCAAAAGTTAATTACACTAAAATTTACAAAACAAAAGTAGGCGAGCAAGCAACGTATGTATTGCCAGACGGCACCATAGTGCAGCTTAATACTAATAGCTTACTAGAAGTTGCTTATAGTAAAGGCCGCAGGCAGTTATTACTTAGTCGTGGAGAAGGGCGCTTTAATGTAGCAAAAGATGCCACGCGTCCGTTTAGTGTTATGGCTGGTGATAAAAGTTTTACCGCGTTAGGCACGGTATTTAATGTACAACGCAATACTTCATCAGATTTAGAACTGGTGGTTACTGAAGGCAAAGTGATGATCACTGATCCAAGTGTAGCGGTTGATGCAAATGACTTTAAAGATTATCAACTTGCAGATAATAGCACGAAAAAAATTCGTCAAATTAATGCCAATATTGTTACCTCAGGCGAAAAAGCAGTTATTGAGCAAAGTGTTACAAAACCAATTACGCAGCTTTCAATGAACGACGTACAACGCGATTTGGCATGGCAAAACGGGATGCTTATTTTTAATGGAGAAGAGCTAAGCGATGCTTTAAATGAAGTAAGCCGCTATACAGCCACACGTTTTGAGCTTTCATCAGCTGAGCTTGCCAGTATTAAAGTGGCTGGAGTATTTAAAGCCGGTGACGTTGAAGGTTTACTAGAAAGTTTACAAACTAACTTTTCGATTGATCATGAGCGTTTAGGTGAGCATGTAGTAACGCTAAAACACCATACAGAATCATAAGTAGACGTTATGCAAATCAAACTAATGTTAGGTAAAGTTACATCAATAAAGATTGAACGTAAAAAAAACATTAAAAAAAAGAAACAAAACCATAGAGGATTTTTGTTTGTCAGCTGTTTATATAAGTTGCGCAGTAACCAAACGCATTTATTGAGTGGATTTAGTGTGCTTGCACCGGCTATTTTTAGTTTAAGTGTACAAGCAGCAACACAAACCACTGGGCAAATGGTGCAATTTGATATAAAAGCGCAGCGAGCAGACAAAGCCTTAATTGAATATGCTAAACAAACAGAGCAAACTGTGGTGTTTTCTTATGAGTTGGCAAAGCAGTATGATGCAAATTCAGTTTATGGATTTTACACTCAGCTAGATGCTCTAGAGGCATTATTAGGTGGGACTGAGCTCGATGCGGTTGTTGATCAAAATGGTTTACTGAGTATAAAACTCAAACAAATCAACAGGAATGATAACAACATGATGAAGCTTTCAGCGGTCAGTGCAGCAGTATTACCAGCTTTACTTGCAGTAAATTCGCAAGGTGTATACGCAGCAGAAGAAGTCGCTCAAGAAAAAATTGAAAAAATTGCTATTGTCGGTAGCCGAGTAGCAGGGCGTTCAGTTGAAGATTTACCCGTTCCAGTAGATATCCTAAGTGCAGAAGCGCTTGAAAATACGGGCCAAACAGAAGTTGGTCGTATGCTACAGTCTATCGCCCCTTCATTTAACTTTTCAAGCTCTGCAATTAGTGATGGTACAGATGCTTTAAGACCTGCGACACTTCGCGGTTTGGGCCCCGATCAAACATTGGTGTTAATTAACGGCAAACGTCGTCACCAAGCAAGTATTATTCATATTAATGGCTCTGTTGGGCGTGGTACCGCAGGTACTGACATGAATGCAATTCCAGCTTCTGCAATTAAACGCATTGAAGTATTACGTGATGGCGCTGCTGCTCAGTATGGTTCTGATGCAATTGCAGGTGTTATTAATATTGTGCTCAAAGATGGTAGCGAAGGTGGTAAAGCGGCTATTAACTACGGTCAATATTCTGAAGGCGATGGCGAAACCATTAACCTTGATTTTAATAAAGGCTTTGCGCTAGGTGATGACGGTTATTTAAATACAACTATCAATTACCGTGACCGTGCACCGACTAACCGTGCCGGTTTACATGGCTCTTGTCAGTTTTATGGTTGTACAGAACTAAGTGACGGCACTTTACTTGCTGGCGATCCGCGTGAGCTGACAGCCGATCGTGATACCTTTAGAATTGGTGATGCTGACTCTCAGCAGTTTGGTTTAACAATTAATACCGGTTACGAGTTAGGTGATGGCGAGCTTTACGGCTTTATTACTTACTCAACACGTGAAAATGAGTCGGCTGCATTTTTCCGTCATAATGCAAATGCAGGTGGTAACCCAGTACTACAAGATAACGATGCGACGATTCCGCTAGGTTTCTTACCAAAAATCAACACAACTATCGATGATATCTCGTACAACTTTGGTTATAAAACTGAATTTGATAACGATGCAAGCCTTGATTTATCTTACACCTATGGCGAGAACAGTATTGATTACACTACAAGTGACACTATCAATGCCTCATACGCTAACTTTTTACGTTATGACCAAGGTTTAAGTGCAGCTGATATTCGTACAACTATTCCACGTGAAGCGTACGCTTACGGCATGGAATTATCATTGCAAACAATCAATATTGATTTTACACAAAACTTTGATGATTATTCGTTAGCGATGGGTGCTGAAATACGTACTGACGAATACCGTATTTTAGAAGGTAATGAATATGCGTACCGCGATTACGACACATTAAATGGTGTAAGTATTTACAGCGGTTTAAGTGGCGGTGTTGGCTCTGAAGATGCATCGGGTGGTTCACAAGGTTTTGGTGGTTCATCACCTGCGTCTTCAGTGGATGAGTCACGTGATGTAATTTCATTTTACGTAGATGCAGAATCTTATGTAATTGAAGATGTGATTTTATCTGGAGCACTTCGCTACGATAACTACAAAGGTTTTGGCGATACAGTAAACTTTAAACTTGCTGGTAACTGGTCTATTACCGACGATATTTCATTACGTGGTGCATTAAGCTCAGGATTTAGAGCGCCTTCAATGCAGCAGCTTTACTTTAATAACGTAAGCACACAATTTGTTGTTGATACTAATGGGAATTTAGTTGCAGAAGAAGTTGGTACATTTAGAAATGATTCAACACTTGCGCAAAGTTTAGGTATTCCAAAACTTAAAGAAGAAAAATCACAAAACCGTAGTTTAGGTATTGTGTATAACGTTACCGATAATATTAATGTAACCGTTGATTACTACTCGATTGATATTGACGACCGTATTGTAATTAGTGATCGCTTAGGTAAAGGGTTATCTACAAGCCTTGATGCAGCACTAAATAGTGCAGGTGCTGGCGTAGGGCAGTTTTTCTTAAATGGTGCTGATACAGAAACTCGTGGTGTTGATTTTGTAGCAACGTGGAACACTGAAGGTTTAGGCGGCACGCTTGATTTTACACTTGCAGCTAACTTTACCAAAACAGATGTTGTATCGTTGTTCTCTCCTGCTGGCTCAAGCCTTGAGACAGTAAAAGTAGATGATATATTCTCAGCTGAAGACATCTCTATTATAGAAGAGTGGCAACCAGAGGACCGTATTAACTTAAGTGCGCTTTATCAACGTGATGATTGGACTGTTAACCTGTCACTTAATCGTTTTGGTGAATACACAGTAGAAGATGGCGGTCGTCAAACGTATGGCGCAGAAATTTTAACTGACGTTAAAGTTAACTACTTCGTTACTGAAGATTTATCAGTAAATATTGGTGCAAATAACTTGTTCGATGTTTACCCAGATAAAAATGAAATAGGTAACTCTCGCTCAGGTACTATTGTGGATGCTAGTGGCAACACAGTAATAAGTAGCTCAGGTGTGTTTGACTACTCACGTCGTTCGGCTCCGTTTGGATTTAACGGTGCTTACTACTACGTAGGTGCAGAATACCGTTTTTAATTAATAACCTCCCTTTTGTTATTTAACTCTAAGGGCCGTAAGGCCCTTTTTTTGGTTTTAGCTTGGGCTGATTTTATTTAGAAATCAAACTTATTGGATAATCATCGTATTGCTTAATATTATTCATTACATTCATTAAAGTATTATGTGTACTGTTTTCGTCTGCGGTTATAAGTACCGAACTTATTTCATATTTAGCCGCGAACATAGCTAAGTTAGTCGCAACTTGCTCTAAATCAATTAACCTCCCAGAAAAATATACTCCGTTACTTTCATCAATTCTAAATAAAGCATTTTTAACAGGCTTATCTATTTGAGGGCTGTCGAGTGGTCGGTTTAATTCAATAGCCACAGGTTTTACAAAAGATGTAGTTACAATAAAGAAAATTAGTAATATGAACACTATGTCTAACATCGGGGTCATATCTACATCAGCATTATTTTGTAGTTTGGTTAGTTTACTTTTCATATTGGACCTTATTTTTAATTAAATGCTGCGGCGCCACAGCAAGGTTTTAGGTACCTATTAACAAAATTAGCACAGCAAAAATAAAGCGTGGTTAAATAAATATTCTAATAATATTAAATATTTGTACTAATTATGTATTTAAAATGTGGTGAAATAAGGCGGTGTTTATACCGTTCTGCTTATATATGGGGTCTATTTAGCATCGTTATAATGTAATGCAATTTGTTAAATTGCTTAAAAAACTATGTAGATTGGTATTAGAGGCAATAAAAAACCCAGCTCGAGGCTGGGTTCTAGTTATGCGCTATGTCAGCTTAATGCTTTTGCATACGGCTCATTTCTGCATGGCAGCTTTGCATTGTTAATAATGTTTTAGCCAGTGCAGCTTCGCAGTCAGCTGGTTGCGGTTTATCCATTGCTGCTTTAATTTCTTCAAGGGTTTTATCTTCTACCTCTTCAAGCTCTTTTACATACGTGCTGTCGTTGTGTGAGGTGAAAGTAGTCAATAGGGCTGTGTACGCACGTCGTGCTTCAACTGCGAAAGATGAGCCATCTTCGCGTTCGCCTTTTTCATTAATTGCATATGGCTGCAAGCGCTCAACACTCACTTTTCGGGCATCTATCATACGCTGAAAAAGTGCACCAATAGCAGGGTCTTCAACTTTTTCCTGTGCTTTTTGATAAAAATCGATGCCGCTGTTCATAACTTGAATGATGTCAGTAATATGATTTACTTCTGATCCTTGATGGGTGTTCATAATGACCTCTTTAATTAAATGAATGTATAGTTCAATTAAATAAAAGCAATGTATGTTCCACGTTTTAATTATTATGTAGTTATTTGATTTTATTGGTTTAATTTTGATCTAGTAAGATGCTAAGTTAACAGGCAAAAAGTTAACCTAGCAATTTTTACATTATATTGTGTAATAAAGTTATTTTAGCTCTTCAGCTACTTCAGCTACTTTTTGACGTAACCAAATGTGACTCGCATCGCGATGTAACAGTGGGCTCCAAATCATATCAAGCTCAAAAGGAGGAATTGGAAATGGTGGCTCTAAAATTTTAAGCCCCGGATCATCCAAATATATATTTGCGGCTTTTGAAGGAAGGGTCGCAATCAAATTTTTCTCTTTAGCTAAATGAATAGCTACATGGTAGTTACGCGTAAAAGTGGCAATATTACGATGCTTACCAAAGTGAGCAAGTGCTTCGTCAACCCAGCCAAGTTTTTGAACATCTTTAGGGTCCATGCCTACACCTACACCAAAACCTGTTTTACTCACCCATATATGGCGCGCTTTTAAATAGCTGTCGAGGCTAAAGTTTTCAATTATAGGATTATCGGCTTTTACTAAGCAGCAAAAACTATCTTTCCAAATACGTTTATGATGAAAAGACTGCGGTAAGTTTTCAAAACGGTTGATTGCCATATCTACTTTACCGTTTTCTACATCATGAAAGGTGACATCACTTGGTGTGAGTATATCTAAAGTAGTATCGGGGGCTTCTTCGTGCAATTTACTTAAAAGCTTTGGTGCTAATGTACTTGCAGCGTAATCACTGGCCATTATTCTAAACACACGCTTACTTTGGCTTGCCTCAAATTCTCGATTAGGTGCTAGAGTTTCTTCAAGGGTCATTAAAATGCCACGAATAACGGGTTGTAACTCCAAAGCACGCTCGGTAGGTACCATACCATCGCTGGTACGAACTAAAATAGGGTCGTTAAATAAGTTACGAAGACGTTTAAGGCCATTACTCATTGCAGGTTGCGTTATACTCAATTGATTAGCAGCGCGTGTTACGTTGCATTCTCGAAGCAATGTATCGAGGTAAACGAGTAAATTTAAATCTATTTTACTTATATTCATTGTGTGTCCTTTAGCGCTTACCAGTGGTGAATAAAGCGCTGTGCTGTCGGGTATGGGTAAATATGACTTACCTGACCATTTTTTATATTTTGTTGTGCCTGCTTCCAAAAGCTAACATCTATAAGCTCTGGATGAGTACTGAGTAAAAACTTTTTATACATAGGGTTTGGCATTACAAATGTACAAAGTTGCTCAGGAAATACGTCCTGTGGTGCAACAGAGTAACTTTGTTCATCCATTAAATAGTCGTCATAGCTCTTTGCTTTTGGTAATGCTCTAAAGTTCATATCGGTTAGATATTGAACTTCATCGTAATCGTAAAAAATAATACGTTTGTGCTTGCTTACACCAAAGTTTTTTAAGAGCATATCACCAGGGAATATATTAACAGCAATCATTTCTTTTAGGGCTTGCCCATATTCTTCAATCGCGTCGGCGACACTTTCTTCATCAGCATTTTCTAAAAACAAGTTAAGAGGTGTCATTCGCCGTTCAATATACAAGTGCTTGATGATCAACCACTCGCCCTCAATTACCATTGATGAGCCAATTGTTTTATGTAATTGCGCAAGTAAATTACTATCAAAACGCGCTAAAGGAAATACGACGTTAGAATACTCGATGGTATCGGCCATTCTGCCAACGCGATCATGATTTTTTACCAGTTGATAACGCTTTAATACGGTATCACGGCCAAAGGGTTTACTCTCACCAAATTTGTCTTTTATTACTTTAAAAACATAGCCAAATGAGGGGAGGGTAAATACCATCATCACCATACCGGGAGTCCCCGGTGCAATTGTAAACTCATCACTAGAGTGAGATAAATGATTTAAAAACTCTCGGTAAAACTCAGTTTTACCCTGCTTATGAAAACCCACTGCGTTATAGAGCTCAGCAAGTGTTTTGTTTGGCATAAGTTGATTTAAAAACCGAACAAGTGCTGAAGGTGCGTGAGTCTCTACCATAAAGTAGGCGCGGGCAAAGCCAAAAATAACACGCATTTGAGATGACTTAGTTAAAAGTGCATCTAAATATAATCCGTTATCTTCATCGTGTAATACAGCGATTATAAAGGGCTGAACCCCACTTTTTGAAACAACACGACCAACAATATAGGCTGCTTTATTACGATAAAAAGGTGTGTGTAAAATATCAAAGCGCATTTGCCAAGGTTGGTGATGTGTATCGGGGGCTTGTTTATAAAAAGCTTTAACAAGGAGGCGGATATCACGCTCTAAATTTACAAATGGGGCTTTAAAATCAAAATGATTAATAATGCGTTTTATTGTTGGTTTGAGGCCATCAACTACAGGAAAGTATGTTCTATATTCTGCTTCTACAGGCACTGAAGGAGCATCTTTTAAGGTTGCTTCTACAAATATAAAGTCATTATGAAAATAGCGCCTATGGTACAGCCGGCAAAATACAGAGTTATAAAAAGTTTCGGCGAGCTCTGCTTGGGGATGAAAACATAAAAAATGCTGGTATATCTTTTTAACTTCAAGCCATAGGCTTTCATCGAGTTGTTCGGTTGGGGTTTCTTTTTTTAGCGCTTGCGTGGTTTCGTTAACACGATCATCATAATAGCTGATACGCAAACGGCTGATATCATTAATTGCTTGCCAATCTTTTTTTGCAAAGGCAAGAGGGGCTTTGGCTGTTGTTTTTTGAAATAACTGATAGTGCCTTTTAAAACCCGTTAAAATTAATTCAGCAATATGGCGAGGTTGCATTTGCACTCCTTAAAAGTCCCTAGAGTTTATACTCTATTGTGTTAAGGGTATGTTATTTTAAGTTTAAAACCAAGATAAATGTTACTTACTAACTAAGAGTAACTTATTGGAATTGAGCTATCTTTTTTTCGAGAATTTTAATTTGTTTAGTCACAGCCGATACGTTTTTCTTATATGTTTTATTAATTATTTTTAGTTTTTTAGTAATGTCTTTAGTAATACGCTTTTTATCATCAATGGCTAAGATATGATTTAACCGCTCTTGTTGTTTGTATTCAGCACGCTCTTTATTACGATCAAGTATTGTTAGTTTATGGTTATTACTGCGAAGCTCTGCCTGTAAGCCAGATAGAAGCCTTTCACGCTCAAGTTCGTTTAGTTGTTTAGTGTAGTCAACCTTAGGACCAGAATACTGATTACCCGTTGTGTTAACTTTATAAGTCGTTGCTTCGTCGTCACAGGGGAGTTGAGAAAAGACAGTGCCTTTTTCTGTTACACATTTGTAGTAAGTGGTATCGCTAAAGCTAAAAAAACTGATAAGTAAAAAGCTAGAATGGAGAATATAACGAGAAGTTTTAAACATACATGTCATCCTTGGTTTTTATATCTAACAACAATATAAAACTATAACCTAGCTTGGTGGTATATCAAGCTAGGTTAGGATAACTGTTATTGGGTAAAGGTTTTGAGCTTTTTAATACTCTGTACTAAAAATGGTATATCTAAACCTTGTTCAATAGAAAAACCTTCAGCGGCGGAAATGTTTTTAAAGTTACCATCTGAATCTATTAAGGTAATCCTATCTTTTTTATAGGCTATAACAACACCCTGAGAGTAGTTCACGCCCATATCGTCTTTTTTCTTGTATAGATTAACGCCTAGCATTGTTTGCTTGGCAATAGCTTTGCAATTTAAATATTGCCCAACGCTTGTTGCAATTAAATCGCTAGGTTGAATTAGCCCATCTACCTTAGAAATACGTTTGTCAGAGCTGTATAAAGTTGAGGTGGTTACTACTTCTTGCTTGTTATTGGCAAGACTAAAAGCAAAAACCTGTGTTTCATCATCTCGAACAGTAGGGGTATCACTCGCTTTAATTACTCGAATAGCACTAGAGCTATGTGCTTGATCATTAATAAAGCTTAGTTCTTCAATGCCAGTTACTTCAATGCTACGGCGCTGGCTTTGCCAAACTGGGAGTGTCTGCTCGGTTAAAATTGCTGCTTTATAAAAAGCGGGTAAACCATACACTAAGCTAAATAACGTATCGTCATGATTTGTTGGCTGTAAAAACTGCTCTGTTTTGTGCATGTTTTTATTCTCGGCAACAAACTTTTCGAGTTGTTGTTGAGTTTCAAATACAAATATATCTACATTGGCTTGTGTGTAGTCCTCGCATTTTTCAAGCGGGCTTGGCATTTGATAACTAATATTTTGGTTATTAATTTTTACGTTGTGTGCTTGCTCGTAGCTTTCTATATCTAGCAGATCATTTTTAGCTAACAAGCTTTTAGCAGTAGTAGGGTATGAAAGTGGCAAAACATTATCTTGTTTTGTTACATCAAAGTTTAAATTGGCGTCAGCCCAAATATGAATACTGTGGCTAAGCGAAAAACACACGATTAAAAAAGAAATTGCGTAACGTGCAAATTTATATTGCTTTAAACGCTCAAGGTGGTGCCATGTGTAATTACTAACAAGTAGCTGAAAGCCTAAAATAACAACAACAATACCACTGGCTAAAATGGTTGTTAAAGCAGGAGAGCTTGTTAAACGATGCCACAACAATGAAATGATCTCAGGTAAGGCAGATATACTTAGGTGATAACCTAAATTAACATACACATAAGCATCAAGAGTAAGCAATGATGCGCCTACAGTGGCTATAACAGCGGCCATGCCACGAATGTGTCGTGGGTAGGGGAATATTAAACTAAGCGGAAATACCGTCAGCACAAACGCTAAAAAGGCTATAAAACTAGTGTGGCTTAGCCAAGTAACTAGCATATAGGTAATGCCTAAAAAGCTTGTAGGTGGCGAGTCTGCAAATAAATAGCTTAAGCTAATAAGCAGGGCTAAGCCGATATTGGCAAAGGTAAACCAATGCCCCCAACTTAGCAGCTGACTCGCTTTTGATGAAAATTGATTGTGCTGCGATAAATTCATAAATTTTATTTAACCGACTGCGCGAGCGCTTTTGCAAAGTTCTCGGTTACAGCTTGTCTTTTCCCTGTTGGTACATGCTCTTTTAAGATATGCGTGATAGAATTTCCTAAACACATAAGACTTAAATCAACCGGCGCATTGTGTTTAGTTAGCACATCAATAAGCTGATCGACGATTTGTTCTACTTCTTCATTAGAGTATTTTGATAAGATTGGCATTAGTTGGTTCAATAAAATAGTTATATTCTCGTATTTTAACACTAGAGGCGTGAAAAACAAAGATGACAACAGACGTTAAAAAATTAGTCGTTCACTATGTAGACAAAAAAGACGACGATACGCAAATTCACCTTCGAAATGATGAGATGGTAATTAACGATAAAGTAGCTGTTTTTATCGAACAATTACATCATGCATACAATGGTAAACCTGGTAAAGGTTATTGTGCTTTCAGTGGTGACAAAAACAGTGTTGTAGCATCTGCAATGCAAAGTTACCGTAACGATGAGTTAGGCTTTTGGCATATGACCGAGCAAGCCTCAACGGTTTTAAAAGAAGAACTTGATAAATATGCATTTAGTGAAACAGGCTATTTAGTATTTTGTCATTACCAGTACGTTGCAACTGATTACATGCTAATTGCGATGATTAACATCAAAGAGCATTATTCTATGACCTCAGAGCTTGATTTAGCCGCTTCTCGTCATTTAGACATATCACGCATGCAACTTGCTGCTCGTATCGATTTAACAGCGTGGGATACACAAGCTGACGACAACCGTTATATTTCATTTATCAAAGGGCGAGCTGGACGCAAAGTTGCCGACTTTTTCTTAGACTTTTTAGGTTGTGAAGAGGGTATTGATTCAAAACAGCAAAGCCAAGTAATGCTTAGCGCAGTAGAGGATTATTTATCTGAGCAACAATTTGATAAATCAGAAAAAGACGATTTACGTAAACAAGTTTTTGACTACTGTAATGACTGTGTGACAACTGGTGAAGATGCCAGCGTAAGCGAGCTATCTGCAACGCTTACAAAAGGCGATGACAGCCCGTTTGATAGTTTTTGTAAAGAACAAAGCTATGACTTAGAAGAAACTTTCCCTGTTGATAAGAAAACCGTAACCAGCATGGTTAAGTTCTCAGGTCTTGGTGGTGGTGTGAGTGTAAGCTTTGAACGTAAACACTTAGGTGAGCGCGTAACTTACAACGAGGCAACGGACACGCTTGTAATTAAAGGTATTCCGCCAAACTTAAAAGATCAGTTACAACGTTTTATGGAAAGTGAAAGCGAGTAAATTTCACAAGTAAAAAGCTGATTTAAGAGCGCGGTATTTATATCGCGCTTTTTTGTATCGGTATATAAATTCGTTGCATCGGAAAAAAAACCTTAAAGATTTATTGCACAAAGAGAAGTGAAAGAGGAGTAAATGAGAAACACAAGCTAATCTTATTCACGGTGTTAAATTTCGGCTGTAGGCGTAAAGCTTGCTTATGCGAGAAGCAACGCTTCTGTTTATTTAATTTCTTTGCTAACCCCCCTGTGTCAGGATAGTTGTCGCCTCTAACTTTTAATAGAGGCAGATAAAATGAGACGTCGATTTACACAAGAATTTAAAGTTCAAG
>NZ_WTKX01000022.1:0-89213 GCF_011378755.1 Pseudoalteromonas sp. Z1A2
AGTCAGAAAATACACGATATCCAAACTAATAAAATGGATGTAAGGCTCGATGAAAATAAAGTGCCTATTGAGCTTGTTAATATGGTGCAATCTTTCAATGCAATGCTAGACAGGTTACAAGGTGAGTTTATCCGCCTATCAAATTTTTCCAGTGATATTGCTCATGAGCTACGTACACCGCTTACCAATATAATAACTCAAACACAGGTTGGTCTATCTAAAAAAAGACAATCCGAAGAGTACCAAGAGTTATTATTTTCTAACCTCGAAGAGCTTGAGCGGCTAACTAAGATGGTTAACGACATGCTTTGGCTGGCAAAATCTCAAAACGGCCTAATTAAACCAGCCCAAGATATTTTATCCAGCCATGAAGAAATTGAGGTGCTGTTTGAGTATTTTGATGCATTAGCTGAAGAGTCATCGCTGATACTTCATAAAGCAGGTGAAAACATCAGCTTTTATTGTGACAAGCTACATTTTCGTCAATTGTTATCAAACCTGTTATCGAATGCTATAAGATATGCACCGAAGGGGTCATCAATTACGGTATGTAGTGAAATAACATCTGCTGAAAAAGTATGTATCTGTGTGAGTAATACCGGTGAGAAAATACCTTCTGCACATTTACCTTATTTATTTGATCGCTTTTATCGATCAGATAAGTCTCGTCAACGCCATAGTGATGGCGCTGGTTTAGGGCTCGCTATAGTTAAAGCCTTAGCTGAAGCTAATGGCGGGAATGTAAAGGTTTGTTCAAACGATCAGAATACCTGCTTTAATGTTTATTTAAATTTATTTAAATAGTATTCATTTAATGTCAGCTATACTAATAATCGGCTCATGTGTTGAAACTTGCCTTTGACAATTGTACTTATTCAGTTAAATAATTATTTTACCTTTTCCACATTGTTAGATCAGCCGCTTTATATTGATATTGTAGTATCGTAAGTGCTAACCCATTATGTTGAGCTGCAATATTTGTTATATGGCTTTTTAATTGTTGAACTTCATCAGGGTACATCTCATTTAACCTTGTTTCATTTTTTAGGCGATGCTTTAAGCAATTGAATATATATTAATTTTTCTTCAGTAAAAATAACTCTGACTCAAGATCATTTATCTTTTTCAAGTGCTGGTGATTTGAAAGCGCTAGGGCATTGTGGGTAGAAGCCATTTGTGCCATTTGCTCTTTTAAGCTGGCTATTTCCGCTCGATATTTTTCTTTTAACCGTTTCTCGTTGGCAAGCTTTTCACGTAACTTAGTAACATCTGAGTTTTGCTGTGCTTGCTTTTTTGTTATAGCTTTTGATTTTAGTAGTTTAATTTTTTCAATGACGTCTGAGTAATAGTAAGCTGAGCCATTACCAAGGTTAGCTTCTTCCTCAACTGCAATGGCACTTAAACCTCGTTTGGCATCAATACGTACTGTATCGCCAGAAAGTATCCTGTCAATTGCGCTTAGAAGCTCTAACCTTGTATTCTCTGACTTACTCAAAGCTGTCTGATCTCAATTTCGGGTTTGTATGGAGTGTAGCTTATCTCAAAGTAGTCCATAACCTTTTCAGCTGCACGTAATTGCGTAATAAAATGGCTTAGCTGCGATTGAGATAGTTTAGTATGCTGCTCCATTTCAGTTATAGTCTCAACAATCCACTGATGTCGTTTTTGCCAAGCTTGTGCTTTTGTTTCGTCTATAACAACGTTCTCGCAGTTAAAACAGTTGGTTGGTGATACGACTTTTTCCATTCTGCATTCATAACCAGCCATGCAGTATGAGTGAAGTGTACCAGCAATAGATATTCTACCAGTAGATACTTGAGCATATAGAGCATCCCAAGATGAGTATTTAACGGCGGTATTTTCTCTATCTTTAACAACATCTATACCTTTCTTACCATATAGCTTGTCATCTGAGTTATACCACTGATGCAATAGTTGTGTAGTGACTTCTTTATCCACTTCTTGAAGTAAATTATTGAGTTCTGAGTCCACTTTTACATGTTTTATTTTGGCTGCTACGCCTCCTTCTGAGTACCATTGAGACATTGGTAAATATATATGCTTATACTGTTGTTTAATGGCAACGTCAGAGAGTAAATTATAGCGTTTACCAAATACTGCAAAAGTTCGCCTGAGTTGGTGGGTTGTAAAAGCCCAAGGCTTACCTATAACTATCTTTTGCTTGTAAGCGTGTATGTTTAGGTTTGGATTTAGAAGTTTAAACTCTTCATAATCTTGCTCATTTACGATGGCGCCAGCCTCTTCTACTAGCTGCTTATGATGAAGAGCAAAAGGTGGACCTGTCAGCATGTTTGGCTTTCTGCATTTCATTTGTTGAACTAGCCAGATGCTTGAGGCTCTAGCATTTTCGACTCGGTCATCTGAGAGCATGAGTTGAGTTCTCATATTTTGAGTGAGTAGTGATGCGAGCTCGATTGCTTTCCCAGTAATTGGAGATGCCAACCACTCTGCTTTTTCAGGCACCGCAGGTGTCATTTTACTGTGGTAGGATTGTAACGAATAAAACACTTGGTCTTTTAATTTTAATGTTTTAAAGCTATCAGAGTGTAAACTATAGATCTCGCTTCTTCTCATGCCCGAAAAGGCTCCACAAATTATAAAGCAGCAAGTTAGAATATGGGAGTATAACCAATTGAATCTTCGTATATCACTAGGAATTAATTTTTCGATATCAGCGTTGGAAATATAGCTTTTAAGTATATTGGTAGAAGTTTGGGGTTTAGCTTTAGTTATCTCAGCTTTGTAGTGAGGGGAATCAGATGTTAACCAGTTCCATTGACCTGATTTTATTTTGTTATCAACAGCCGCTTTGCCAATTTCATAGTTTTCTTGCTGCTCGGTATGGATATCTAATAATGTATCTCGAATAGGATAGTAAGTATCTATATACTCGATAGCCTTTGAGTATATGAGTTGCATCAAGCGTGATGGTATAGCGTAATACTGCTCACTTTCTAGTTTGGTTGGGCAACCTAATTGACGGCCTAATTCTGTAATTGATGTCGTCAAAGGTAATGATAGTTTTATGGGGGTTTGGTTCTTAACCGCTTCGATCCAGTTTAATGCGAAAATAAGTTTTGAAGTATATGGCCCACTCATTTTAAGTGACTTTAAATATTCGCAAAACCTAGAAAACTGTATGGGATGGTTAAGGACACAAATCGAATCTGCTTTGATGGATTCTATGTATTTATATACTTGGGTTAAATTGATATTTCTCTCTAAAAATGTTGTGGTTTTTATCATTGCCCCTTGCCTTAAGGTGCCGACAGCAAATAAACCAAGGAATGCGAGTAACTTTTGTTCTTGCAACAAGGAAATAGTTGTTAAATGAGTAAAAGAAGCCCGCTTTTTCGAAACAATTTTGACATCTACATAGTGTGTTAAATCCCATGTGTTATCGCCAAAGTAACTTATGGTTTTACCATTTTGGTCAATCATTACTGGGATTTTGTTTAAATTGTCCCAATCCTTATTTTCAAAATACTGTATTGCCTGTTCAACAAAAACAGTGTTCTCTTTTATAACTTGTTCTGGTGCAGCAAGTAACGGTTTCATAGCATCTCCTTATAAAACCAAATTAAGCGTATCGGGCCAAAAAGGGTGACGGCCAATGGTACGTAGCTTCCGCTCAGCTTGCCTACGCACTTTTAAGTCGATACTAAAAAGCACTTGCTTTATTTTGCTTAGTACTCGATCAAAATTGTTTTTAAAGTGTGACATGTTGAGGTGATCTTCTTTGGCATCCTCTAACGCTTCGTAAAAGCTCAATAAACACCAGATATCATCAACTTCTTCAACCAGCACTTGGTTTGGGCAGGAAAAGCAATTCAATAAGTCAGCACAAGCAAGGTGACTCATGTCCACACTATCGATAGAGGCCTTTCTTCGAAAACGATCTCCATGGTTATCAAAGGGGTCTTTGCAACCTGTACCTAAAGGTGTTTTTTGACCATTCCCTGATTTAGCATAGCGGTTAACGAATTCATCATAAGGTAGTATTTCTAGATTCATTTGCTCAAGAGTTTGCTCGCGAGCTTTATCTATATTTCCACATTTTATGGCATTTTCTAAGGTGTTTGCTGTGGCCTGTAATTGAGCGTCATTTTCAGGCTTGTTACCTCTGCTATAGTGTTTTCGCACTACATCAGGCGTGTTATTGAGCAACATGGATGTTTCGAGTGAGTTTCCTGTGAGTGCTAAGTAATTAGATGCACCTGTAGCTCTAAATCGTTTAGCTTCAGGTCTAAGTTGTTGACCGCTGTCGTCAGTCAAATCGAATATATTAATTAGCCAATTCATATTGGAACGAATATGCGTTGGGCATAAGGGCTTATTTATTCCGTTAAGACATTGATGAAGTAGTCTATTGGCATCTGGAAACAGCACGTGTGTAAGGGTGATAAGGTCATTAATAAAATTTAGCGCATGCTTTGGAATGTCTGTGCTAAGATTATCGCCGAGCTCGATGGTAACAAATTTATTAGCTCTCTTCTTTAACGCTGTTTGCACAAACCATTTACCTTGCTGCCCTTTCTTTTGAGAAGCTTTGGGAATATCCATATCTCTTATCGTACTTGCATTAGCCCAAGTATAATAAGCGAGTAAGAAATAGGCAGCACAGTAACATTTGGTAATAGCACCACTTACAGGTACTTCGATTTTATTGAAAGAAAAGCTCGCGTATTGGTTGCTTCTCCCTGCTTGAATGTATTTTTTAGGTGAGGTTTGAATTTGCTTGGAAAGCTGAAAATATAGTTCTTTTAGTATTTTAATTAACTTTTTCAATTCAGATTCTGAGTATGCTTGAGTTGGATTTATTTGGCTGCGAAATAGTTTGAATTTAGAAAACCACTCATCAACAGGGTGATCTAGCATCTTCATTATTGTTCTTATACTACTTAACTCACCTTTTGCTGTGTTTGAACTTTTGCTGCCAATTCTAACGCTGTGAACTAGAGCTGTTTCAAATGCATTGATACCCTCTTTTGAATCTGGATTTACGGGAATACTGTCACAAATATTCACATACCGTGTAAATGTTCTAAAAAGGGTATTCATTGTTGTGTCAGTATACTCTGTATTAGCTTTGAATGCTTGATACCACTTAATAACTTGGTTATCTCGGCTAAGCAAAGTACCCCGGCGCATTTCAAAAAGTTTAGGCACGCCTTTGTATCTAAATCTTTTAAAGTCTGGGTATACAAATTGATCACCATAGATGTTCAATTTTAGCTTGAGGTCAATATTTAAATTTGATTTGTTAATCACGAGAGATCCTCATGCTCATTGATGACTGACTCCATGACTTGATCTAAAAAGCAAACTGCACGTATCGATGCCTTGCTTCGGTTTATAAAGTTAAGGTATCGCCAAGTTGTTTTCTCATCTTTATGTCCCATCCACCCCATGATTAATGACATAGCATCGAATGGTGACAACCCAACTTTCTCGTCTAAAAGGGACGCAAGACGAAATGTACCGTAAGTTGCACGTAAATCGTGTGTTCTATGCTGAAAGTGGGTATTTAGCTCATTGCGTATGTAATTACGAGTTAAGCTAAAGTGACGCTGTATTGCATTGGTAGTATATGGTTTACCCCTATTGGTAATTAATAATTCAGCAATCTGTTTATCGGTTTTAGACTCTCTTTTCTGGCGACGCTCACTGATCAAGTAGCGATGCATCTTGTTCATTAACAGTGTTGGAATTTCGATTGTTCTGACTGAGCCAAATTTAGTGAGTACACCGTTGTGAGGTCCTATACTAACTTCAATATGGTATTTATTCGGGTCACATCTTTTCACTAGACTTGCAGGGAAGGTGCAGGCTTCTTCTATACGAAGGCCGCACATGAGTTGTAATAGTTGATGTATTTGGAACTCAATGGACTGTTCTTTGAGTGCGTGTGAATATAATCTTACTTCATCTTCAGTGAGAGGGTTTAAACTTTGCTCTGGAGTACGCCTTGGTACCCTGATCCTTAAATCTGAGCTTCTAACAACGTAATTACGGTTTATGTGTGCCAGCATTCCAGTCGTTTTGATGCTAACAAACTCTACTTCAAATGGTTTATTTTCCTTAGAGAAGTTAATTAACCTCTCATAATATGCCCACTCGTAGAATTTAATTATATGGTTCATATATACAGCTGCTGTTGAACTATTTAGCTCACCGGCTTTCACTGAGGTCAAAAGATCTTGGTTTCGGAAAATATATGTAGGCTTATTTGATTTGATAGTTGGAAAATCTTTCCAAGAGAGCTCATGGCTTTTTAAAAAGCGCCAATATCGACTTATGGCACGAACGTTTGAATTGATGTTTTTCGCGCGCTTAACGTTAATGAGGTGATTCATCCAAAGATTTATTGGCATGACGTACTCACCATCTTCATAAAAAGTTGGAAAGCCTTTTAGCTGAATGCTTGATTTTGTTTTGCAAAAAGGAGTTTGGATCTCAGTTTTAAAATCATCTGATTGAACTATTGTGAGCATAAAAAAGCTGACCAATAATTGTGCGTTAATTGGTCAGCTTAGTTCGTTTTCCAGAGTTAGCAAATGTAAAGTTTCACTTTTCCAGAGAAAAATTTACATAGTAACAAACTCTTCAGAACCTGTTGGGTGAATCGCAACAACGGCATCAAAGTCAGCTTTAGTAGCGCCCATTTTCATGGCAACTGCAAAACCTTGAATCATTTCATCAACCGCAAAACCAATACCATGTAGGCCAACTACTTTTTCGTCTGGGCCGGCACATACAAGCTTCATTTTACAAGGTTGGCGATGTTTAGTTACCGCTGTGTACATAGCTGTAAAACCAGATTGGTAAATCTTAACGTTTTCTTCGCCGTATTGAGAAATAGCTTCTTGTTCAGTAAGGCCAATGGTACCAATTGGTGGGTGACTAAATACAACAGTAGGAACTAGGCTGTAATCCATTTTTAAATCATCAGGTAGTTCTTTATTAAATAAGCGTTCTGATAAAGTACGCCCTGCTTTAACTGCTACAGGCGTAAGTTCAATACCGTTTTCGATAATATCGCCAACCGCGTATACATTTTTAGCTGTGGTATTTTGAAACTCATCAACTTTAACAAAACCATCGCTGTTAACTTCTACGCCTGCAGCAGCTACATTAATTGCATCTGTTGTTGGCTGGCGGCCAATGGCCCAAATTACTTGGTCAACGTTATGAGTTTTACCATTATCTAAATGTAGCGTTACAGAGCCATCATCTTCTTTAACTAATTTATGAGGTACAGATTCTGTATGAAGAGTAGGGCCTTCGGCAGCCATAACATCAACAAGGGTTTCAACTATGTATGGGTCAAAGTTACGAAGTGGAGAATGCTTACGAACAAATAAATGTGTTTCAGTACCTAAACCATGTAATACACCAGCAAGCTCAACGGCTATGTAGCCTGCGCCTATTACTGCAACGCGCTTAGGTTGCTCTTTTAGCTCAAAAAAGCCATTTGAATCGATACCGTGTTCAGCACCTTCAATATGCGGAATGCTTGGGCGTCCACCTACTGCAATTAATATATGGTCGGCTGTGTAGTGCTTGCCGTTTACTTCAACTGTTTTATTATCTACAAATTTAGCAAAGCCTTTAATTACAGTAACGCCATTGCTAGCAAGGCCACTGTCATAACCTTTATGAATTCGACCTATGTAGGCTTCACGGCTTTCTACTAACTTGCTCCAATCAAAGCCTTTAACTTCAACATTAAAGCCGTAATCTGGGGCATATAAATTAATTGCTTCAGCAACCTGAGCACCGTGCCACATTACTTTTTTAGGTACACAGCCCACGTTTACACACGTGCCGCCCATGTGTTTTGCTTCTATAAGTGCTACTTTAGCGCCACGCATTGCCGCTCTATTTGCAGAGGCAATACCACCACTGCCACCACCGATTGCAATATAATCAAAGTGTTGTGTCATTTTATGTCCTTAGGCGTTGAGTTTTATGCGCATTAGCATAACATTAAGTTTTAAAAATAAAGAGTGTTTAGGTGACCTATGTTTAGTAAAAAAACATTCGAATTTCTTGCTCAGCTTGATCAAAACAATAATAGAGACTGGTTTAATGACCATAAATCACAGTATGAGGAATACGTAAGAGAGCCCGCTTTAGATTTCATTAGGCAAATGCAAGCACCACTTGCTGAGGTTTCTAGCCATTTTGTCGCATCAGATAAAAAAGTCGGCGGTAGTTTAATGAGAATCCATAAAGACGCGCGTTTTAGTAAAGATAAAACCCCATATAAAATTAATGTAGGAATTCAATTTCGCCATTTTATGGGAAAAGACGTACACGCCCCTGGTTTTTATTTTCACTTAGCAAATGACGAATGTTTTGTAGGTGCTGGTATTTGGCGACCAGAATCAAAGGCGCTTAATGCCATTAGAACCTGCATAGATGAAAACCCAAATAGCTATAAAAAAGCAATTTGTGATGAGCAATTTAAATCTATATTTGAAATGTCAGGAGAGTCGCTAAAACGCCCACCAAGGGGTTTTGAAAAAGATCATCCCTTAATAGATGAGCTCAAACGAAAAGACTTTATAGCCATTAGCCCACTTACTCAAAAGCAAATATGCAGTAATAACCTAGTTGATACGGTACTAGAACGTTATAAAGTGGCCGACTCATTAATGGGTTATTTGTGTTTTGCTTTAGAGCAACCTTATTAAAATTAAACAACTTAAAAGCGGCTGAGTTGTTTTTTTACTTTTAGACCCAATTTAAAACGTAATGCATTAACGCAAAGAGAGTATTTATGAGCAACCCACTAATTGGCCTTGAAGGCTTACCACCATTTTCAAAAATAAAGCCTGAGTACGTAGTACCAGCACTAAAAGACGGTATTGAGCTTTGTCGTAAAGCCATTGATGACGTGCTAGCGAAAGGTTCGTACACGTGGGATGACTTAGTATTACCCCTTGAAGAAGCCGACGACAAATTATCGCGTATGTTCTCCCCTGTATCGCATTTAAATTCAGTAATGAATAACGACGAATTACGTGAAGCTTACGAGCAGTGCTTACCGTTAATATCTGAATATTCAACATTTGTAGGTCAGCACCAAGGTTTATACAACGCGTATAATACGCTTTATAACAGCGACGAATTTAAAACGCTGACTACAGCACAACAAAAAACAATTACTAATGCGCTTCGTGATTTTAAATTATCGGGTATTGCATTAGCGCCAAAGCAGCAAAAACGCTACGGCGAAATTAGCGCGCGTTTATCAGAACTAGCCTCAAAATTTGGCAACAACGTAATGGATGCCACACTTGCTTGGCACAAACATATTACTGATGAAAGCGACTTAGCTGGCTTGCCAGAATCTGCTTTAGCGCTTGCAGCTGATACTGCAAAAAGTAAAGAGTTAGACGGTTGGGTATTTACCCTTGATTTCCCGTCGTATTTACCAATTATGACCTATGCAGATAACCGCGAACTTCGCAGAGAAACTTACACCGCGTTTTCTACGCGCGCATCAGATCAAGGCCCTAACGCTGGTGAATTTGATAACTCAGAGATTATGAGTGAGGAGCTTGCGCTTCGCCATGAACTTGCACAGTTACTAGGATTTAACAGCTACGCTGAAAAGTCATTGGCAACTAAAATGGCCGAAACACCGGCGCAAGTATTCTCGTTTTTAGAAGACCTAGCGGCTAAATCAAAACCACAAGCAGAACAAGAAGTGGCAGAGTTAAAAGCCTATGCTGAGCAAAAACATGGTATTTCTGAATTACAGGCATGGGATTTTGGTTACTATAGCGAAAAACTTAAGCAAGAAAAATACGCTATTTCAGATGAAGTATTACGTCCTTACTTCCCTGCAAATAAAGTATTAAGTGGCTTATTCGAAACCGTTAACCGCTTATTTGGTATTAGCGTAAAAGAAGTTACTGACTTTGATACTTACCACAAAGATGTACATTTTTTTGAAATTGTAGATAGCAGCAATACCTTACGTGGACGTTTTTATCTCGATTTATATGCACGCGACCGTAAACGCGGTGGTGCGTGGATGGACGACTGTATGGGCCGTAAAGTACGTGCTAATGGCGAACTACAAACTCCAGTGGCTTATTTAGTGTGTAACTTTAATAAAGCGGTTGGCGATAAACCTGCATTGTTTACCCATGACGAAGTGACAACCTTATTCCACGAGTTTGGTCATGGTATTCACCACATGCTTACACAAGTTGATGCTGCCCCTGTTGCGGGTATTAATGGTGTAGCGTGGGATGCGGTAGAGCTTCCTAGTCAGTTTTTAGAAAACTGGTGTTATGAAGAAGAAGCATTGAGCTTTATTTCAGGTCATTATGAAACGGGCGAGCCGTTACCTAAAGAGCTACTTGATAAGCTACTAGCGGCTAAAAACTACAACTCAGGCATGCAAATGCTGCGTCAAATTGAGTTCTCGTTATTCGACTTTAAAATCCACAATGATTATAAAGCGGGTGAAGAGTGTCAAATTCAAGCTGTACTTGATGACGTACGTAGTCGTACCTCGGTCGTAAAGCCTCCTGAGTTTAACCGTTTTCAGCATGGCTTTAGCCACATTTTTGCAGGCGGTTACAGCGCTGGTTATTACTCATATAAATGGGCTGAAGTACTTTCTGCTGACGCTTATTCTAAATTTGAAGAAGAAGGTATTTTTAACCCGCAAACCGGTCAAGCCTTCATGCAAAATATTTTAGAAAAAGGCGGCAGTGAAGAGCCAATGGAATTATTTAAAAAGTTCCGTGGTCGTGAGCCTAATGTTGACGCGTTACTGCGCCACAGCGGTATTGCAGCTTAAAAACTAATATTTAGCACAAACTAAATTAAAGCGCCTAAATGGCGCTTTTTTATTATTTGTAAATTATTATCTAATAATTTTTAGTAATTTCATCCTGTCGTACTATGCTTTTAGCACACCTATTAAAATGGATTAAGGCATGGCAAAGTTGGTATTAGCAATTGATGACGACAAATATGTTCATCATATAATTGAAGAGTCTTTAGCAGGGTTTTGTAAAATAATTCATGCAAAAGATGGCGATGAAGGATTAAGGCTAACCAATAAATATAACCCTGATATTATTTTACTCGATATTGAAATGCCAGGTATGTCAGGCTATGACGTATGTAAAACGATAAAGCAAAGTGAAAGCACTCAAGATATTCCCGTTATGTTTCTCTCATCTAAAATAGAGTTAAGCGATCGGGTAAAAGGTTATAGTGTTGGCGCATCTGATTACATTACTAAACCCTTTAACGCAGAAGAGTTAATAGCGCGTATAAAAGTGCTTTACGAATATCGACAGCAATGTGCAAAGCTAAAATTGGATATAGCAAAAGCGAATAAAACAGCGGAAATAGCGATGACAGAGTCGGGCGATATGGGCCGTATAATGCGCTACGTTGGACAAAGCTATCACGCTAATAACTTTCAATCGTTGAGTGAACACTTTTTTGCCTTTTTTGCTCCTTTAAATTTAGATGTTGTGGTTGTGTTTTGGTATCAAGGAACAGGTGTTTTTTATAGCCAGCAAAGCGGTGTTTGCCCGTTAGAGCAAGAGCTGCTGGAGCAACACAGACAAGCTCAACGATTTGTTGATATTGGTAGTAGTACTATAATTAATTACCCCAAAGTATCCCTTTTGATAAAAAATATGCCAGTTGATAATGATGCTTTGTACGGGCGTTATAAAGATCTGTTCCCGCATATATTAGAAGTAACCAACGAGAAGGTTATTACCATGGAAAGAAGCGAAAGCAGTTATGAGCAGGCAGCTCAAATAAGTACAGCCCTTCAAGATATTGTTAAGCAGTTAACTACACAAAATATAGAGCAAAACAAAAGTACTAAAGTGTTTATAGAGCAGCTACATGAGCTTGACTGCGCCATTAAGCTACAACAAACACAAGCAAATCCTGCAGATCTCACCTTATATATATCTCAATTAGATCAAACAATGCAGTTATTTGTATCGGCTAATAGTGATTTAGCTTTTATCAAATATCAGCTTAAACAAGTTGCCGAAAGCCGCAATGAACTTATATCTAATTTACGCACTAAAGCGGAAGCCGCAAAGGTCAATACTAATCATCACAGTGATATAGAGCTATTTTAGTGCTTTAAAGTAAAGCGGTTGATATACTACAGGCGTATTTTATCGTCGGAGTTTATTGTGGTTATTCAGTGTGCTTTTAAAGAGTTACGTCCTTATTTAAATGAATTAGAAACACGCTTTGGTTTAGCCCAATGGGCGCAAAATTGCAGTGGCTTTAGTTTACATTACGATGATAAAGGGTTAAGCCTATTTAAAACCGACGAGCCTAAACTAGGTGCAATTAATGTTGATTTTGTAACCGGTGCTGCTGCCCATAGGCGCAAGTTTGGCGGTGGTAAAGGGCAAGCTATTGCCAAAGCGGTTGGTTTAAATAAAGGTGCAACGCCTGTTGTACTTGATGCTACCGCAGGCCTTGGGCGAGACGGCTTTGTACTTGCCTCGCTAGGGTGCAAAGTCATATTACATGAACGTCATCCGGTTGTTGCAGCCCTTTTATACGATGGGTTAAAGCGAGCCTATAGCGATATTGAAATTGGTTTGTGGATGAAAGAAAACATGAGCCTAATATTTGGCTCAAGCCATACTTTGCTCTCTCAGTGCGAAAGCATGCCCGATGTTGTTTATTTAGATCCCATGTTTCCGCATCGCGAAAAATCAGCATTAGTTAAAAAAGAAATGCGCGTATTTCAAGAGCTAGTTGGTGCAGACAACGACGCTGACGACCTACTTGATTTTGCCTATCCACTTGCCAGTAAGCGTGTCGTTGTAAAACGCCCCGATTATGCGCCATTCTTAAACGAAAAAACCCCAAGTATGCAAATTAAAACTAAAAAGAACCGTTTTGATGTTTATGTAAAGGCGGCAATGGTTTAAACATCAAAACAAATTGGTGGTATATCCCTAGAATTTGCCCATGTAAGAATCGTTATATTGGCTTGGATCTTAGGATCTAGCCTTTTGAATCTAGGATCTTATTACATTTTCATGTTAGAATTTGCGCAATTTTTTGGCATAGCAAAGTAGCACAGTAATGATCTTAGATGATATTCGCATTGTTTTAGTTAACACGTCACATTCCGGCAATATTGGTTCGGCGGCTCGCGCCATGAAAACCATGGGTTTATCAAAACTTTATTTAGTTGATCCTGCTTGCGAAATAGACAGCCAAGCAAGTGCTTTAGCTGCAGGCGCAACTGATGTTTTAGGCAATGCAGTTATTGTAGGTACTGTTGAAGAAGCTATCGCTGACTGTACATTAACGATTGGCACAAGTGCGCGTTCTCGTACGCTTTCGTGGCCAATGGTTGAACCACGTGAATGTGGTGAAAAACTCGTTGCTGAAGCGGTAAATGGCCCTGTAGCGCTAGTATTTGGTCGTGAAAACAGTGGCTTAACTAATGAAGAGTTACAGCTTTGTAATTACCACGTATGTATTCCTGCTAATCCAGAATACAGCTCGCTTAATTTAGCTATGGCCGTACAAACACTTAGTTACGAAACACGCATGGCGTTTTTAAATCAACAACCTAAAAAGGTTGAAGAAGACGATGCTGTTTACCCAAGCTCAAAACAAACAGAACTGTTTTATGAGCACCTTGAAGAGACGCTTTTCAAAACCGGTTTTATTATCAAACAGCACCCTGGTTTAGTTATGACTAAATTACGTCGTTTATTTAACCGAGCTCACCCTGAAGATGCCGAAATGAATATTTTACGCGGTATTCTCACTTCAATTAATAAGTCTATCCCTAAGTAACTTAGGTATAGCTATTAGTTATAAAAACCAATGGGTAAATAACTAGCTAATACTTGACTAAAATACTCAGGTAATTACAATGGCTGTAATACTTGACCAAAGAGGTCAAGTATTGAAAGTTTGTTAACTCTACAATTTAAAAAGTAAGAGTTTATAAATCAAATTTTTATCAAGTGATAATACTTGACTAATTTACTCTGGTAATTAAAATTTGCACTCTTTTGTGCAGGGGGCGTTATGAAGTTAACATCAAAAGGCAGATATGCCGTTACAGCTATGCTGGATGTTGCACTACACACAGGTGTAGGTCCTGTAGCCCTTGCTGATATTTCACAAAGACAAGAAATTTCTTTGTCTTACCTTGAACAATTATTTGCTCGTTTACGTAAAAATGGCCTAGTAAGTTCTGTTCGTGGACCTGGTGGTGGTTATTTACTAGGGCGTGAAGCGGGCGTTATCTCTGTTGGCGATATTATTAGCGCCGTAGACGAATCGGTCGATGCAACACGTTGCCAAGGTGCCGATACCGGCTGTCAGAGTGGTATGCGTTGCTTAACACATAATTTGTGGTCAGACTTAAGCGCACGCATAGAAGAATTTTTGAATAATATTACCCTTGCTGAATTGGTGGAAAAATCAGATGTGAAAGAAATAGCATCGCGCCAAGATAACAGTATCAATAATGCAATTAAGCAGTTGGAAAACATTCAAGTAAGCTGTCAACTTTAAGGTTGACCTGCAGCGGAGAGAGAAATGAAGTTACCGATTTATTTAGATTACGCAGCGACCACGCCTGTTGATGAACGTGTTGCTAAAGAAATGATGCAGTGCCTGACAATGGACGGTAAGTTTGGTAATCCTGCGTCACGCTCACACCGTTTTGGTTGGCAAGCAGAAGAAGCTGTTGACCAAGCGCGTACAGATATTGCTGATTTAATTAATGCAGACCCACGTGAAATTGTTTTCACATCGGGTGCAACAGAATCAAATAACCTTGCTATTAAAGGTGCAGCACAGTTTTACAAGAAAAAAGGTAAGCACGTTATTACCGCTAAAACTGAGCATAAAGCTGTAATCGACACATGTCGTGAGCTTGAGCGCCAAGGTTTTGAAGTAACTTACATGGACGTTGAAGAAAACGGCCTACTTGATTTACAAAAACTTGCCGACACAATGCGTGACGACACAGTACTTGTAAGCATCATGCACGTTAATAACGAGCTAGGTGTGATTCAAGATATCGCGACTATTGGCGAAATGTGTCGCGAACGTAAAATTATGTTCCACGTAGATGCAGCGCAAAGCGCGGGCAAAGTATTAATCGACGTGCAACAGCTTAAAGTTGATTTTATGTCGTTCTCTGCACATAAAGTGTATGGCCCTAAAGGTGTTGGTGCACTTTACGTTCGTCGTAAACCACGTGCTCGCCTCGAAGCGCAAATGCACGGTGGCGGACATGAACGCGGTATGCGCTCTGGTACACTAGCAACTCACCAATTAGTGGGTATGGGTACTGCGTTTAAAATTGCTAAGCAAGATTTCGAAAAAGATCACGCACACATCAGCGCCTTACGTAATCGTTTAATCGACGGCATTATGGCTGATATGGACGAAGTATACTTTAACGGCACACAAGACCAATCAGTACCGGGTATTGTAAACATCAGCTTTAACTTTGTTGAAGGTGAGTCGTTACTTATGGCAGTAAAAGACATTGCAGTATCGTCAGGTTCAGCCTGTACATCTGCAAGCTTAGAGCCTTCTTATGTATTACGTGCACTTGGCCGTAACGACGAATTAGCACATAGCTCAATTCGTTTTAGTATTGGTCGCTTTACTACCGAAGAAGAGATTGATTACACCGTCGAATTAATGAAAAACTCTATCGGTCGCCTACGTGAGATGTCTCCACTTTGGGAGATGCATCAAGAAGGTATTGATTTAGATTCAGTTGAATGGGCTCACCACTAATAGTGTGAGCACATACCCTAGCAGGTAATGAGGATAGAATAATGGCTTATAGTGATAAAGTAATCGACCACGTAGAAAACCCACGTAACGTAGGTACTCTAGATAAGAACGATCCGTCAGTGGCAACGGGTATGGTAGGCGCACCAGCATGTGGTGACGTAATGAAACTGCAAATTAAAGTATCTGCCACTGGCGTTATTGAAGATGCAAAATTCAAAACCTACGGTTGTGGTAGCGCAATTGCTTCATCTTCACTTGTAACAGAGTGGGTTAAAGGCAAAACGCTAGACGAAGCAGCGACAATTAAAAACACTGACATCAGTGCAGAGCTTGAGTTGCCACCAGTGAAAATTCACTGTTCAATTTTAGCCGAAGACGCAATTCAAGCAGCAATTGCAGACTACAAAAGCAAACAAGCGAAGTAAGAAGAGAAACTCATGGCAGTGACATTGACAGATGCGGCAGCAAACCGCGTACAATCATTTTTAGCAAACCGCGGTAAAGGTTTAGGCCTGCGCGTTGGCATTAAAACGACGGGCTGTTCAGGTCTTGCTTATGTACTTGAGTTTGTTGACGATTTAAACGAAGACGATGAAACTTTTGCGGCTAAAGGTGTCACATTAATTGTTGACGCTAAAAGCTTAGTTTACATCGATGGCACAGAGCTCGACTACACTAAAGAAGGCTTAAATGAAGGGTTTAAATTTAATAACCCGAATCAAGCAGATGAGTGTGGTTGTGGCGAAAGCTTTACCGTTTAAGCTTTAAATATCTTTGTAGTATAAATAAGCCCTGCCAGTTAATGTAGGGCTTTGTTATTTCTGAATATTATTGGTTGAAGTTATGCGTTACTTTGAATTATTTGCAGTCCCCGTTGATTACAATATTGATTTAGCAACGGTTAACAAGCACTACTTGGAATTACAGCGTACTGTACATCCCGATCGCCACGCGAATGCGAGCAGCCGCGATAAGTTAATGGCTGTGCAAAGCACCGCCGAAATTAACGATGCGCTACAAACATTAAAGCACCCAGTAAAACGTGCTGAATATATGTTGAGCGAGCTAGGCGTTGATATTCGTGCAGAGCAGCAAACCTTGCAAGATCCAATGTTTTTAATGCAGCAAATGGAACTTCGCGAAGAACTTGAAGAGCTAACATCAGCTAGCGATCCTGATACCGCCATTGCAAATTTTGAAAAACAAATTAAGCAATTAAACGCGCAATACAGTGCACAACTTGCTGAGCAATTAGCAAGTAACGATGAGCAGCAATATCAACTTGCCGCAGATAATATTCGTAAACTGAAGTTTGTTTATAAATTACGTGAAGAACTAGAGCGTATCGAAGACAGTTTATTTGACGATTAATTACTTGCTGCAAAGCGAGCAACACGAGTTTAAAGAACATTATGGCATTATTGCAAATTGCTGAGCCGGGGCAAAGCGCGGCACCACACGAACATAAACTAGCGATTGGTATTGACCTTGGTACAACTAATTCATTAGTTGCAACAGTGCAAAGTGGCGAAGCCCGCACGTTAACAGATGATCTTGGCGCGGCTATGTTACCGTCGGTTGTTCGTTATCAAGCAGGCGGTATTACTGTTGGCGCAGAAGCTGCACAAGCAGCAACGCAAGACCCTGCTAACACACTTATTTCGGTTAAGCGTTTTTTAGGTAAAACTCAGGCTGAAATAGAGCAAAGTTATGGCCAACTACCGTATGAATTTTGTGAGCACAATGGTGCGCTAGCAATAGAAACTGCGGCAGGTAAAATTAGTCCAATTAAAGCATCAAGCCATATTTTAGCTGCATTAAAAGCACGAGCTGAGCAAAGTTTTGGCAACCAAGAAATTTTAGGGGCTGTAATCACAGTACCAGCGTACTTTGATGACGCGCAGCGCCAAAGTACTAAGGATGCCGCAGAGCTTGCGGGTATTAACGTACTACGTTTATTAAATGAGCCAACAGCAGCAGCAGTCGCTTATGGTTTAGACTCTGGCCAAGAAGGTATTATTGCTGTTTACGATTTAGGTGGTGGTACGTTTGATATATCAGTACTTAGATTACACCAAGGTGTGTTTGAAGTAATGGCAACCGGTGGCGACTCTAGCCTCGGCGGCGATGACTTTGATTCGCTCCTTGTTGATTACTTTAAGCAGCAAACAGGTGTGTCAGCATTATCACCTTCAGTTTTACGTTTATTCATCAATAAAGCAAAAGCGTGTAAAGAAGCATTAAGCCAATACGCTAAAGTAAACGTGGGCCTTGAGTTTGACGATCAGAAATACACCGTTGAAGTAACGCGCGAAACGTTTGATGAAATGGCTATGCCACTAATTAAAAAAACGCTGCGCTCGTGTCGTCGTGCTGTAAAAGATGCTGGCATTGAAAATGAAGAAGTGCTGCAAGTTATTATGGTAGGCGGTTCAACCCGTATGCCATTGGTACGTAGCCAAGTACAAAGCTTTTTTGATAAAGAGCCGCTAACTTCAATCGATCCTGATCGTGTTGTAGCCTTAGGTGCGGCGCTTCAAGCCGACGTGTTAATTGGCAATAAGCCCGATTCTGACATGTTATTGCTTGATGTATTACCGTTATCGCTAGGCCTTGAAACGATGGGTGGTTTGGTTGAAAAAATCATTCCGCGTAATACAACGATTCCGGTAGCACGCGCACAAGAATTTACAACGTTTAAAGACGGTCAAACAGCCATGTCATTACATGTGCTGCAAGGTGAGCGTGAGCTTGTTGATGATTGTCGATCGCTTGCTAAGTTTAGCTTAAAAGGTATTCCACCAATGGCGGCAGGCGCTGCGCATATTCGTGTAACCTTTAAAGTTGATGCTGATGGCCTATTAAGTGTTTCAGCTATGGAAAAATCAACAGGTGTACAAGCTGAGATTCAAGTTAAGCCTTCGTTTGGTTTATCTGATGACCAAGTAGCTAACATGCTAAAAGAATCAATGAGCAACGCTAAAGGCGACATGCAAGCGCGTATGCTTAAAGAGCAACAAGTAGAAGCGTTGCGTGTTATAGAAGCGCTTAATGCATCACTTGAAGCCGATGGTGCATTACTTGACGATACGCAACTAGCTAACTTACGCGCTGAAATTGCAGAACTGGTAAAAGTGCGCGAAAATGCACAAGAGCCTGGCGAAATTAAATCAGCTATCGAAAAAGTCGATAATGCGAGTAGCGACTTTGCATCGCGTAGAATGGATGCATCAATTAAAAAGGCCCTTACAGGGCAGTCAGTAGACAACATTTAAGAGAGATTAGAATGCCACAAATTGTTTTTCTTCCACATCCTGAATTATGTCCTGACGGCGCTGCAATTGAAGCTCCTACAGGTCAAACGGTACTCGACGCTGCGCTTAAAAATGGTATTAGCATTGCGCATGCTTGTGAAAAATCGTGTGCATGTACTACGTGTCACTTAGTGATTCGTGAAGGATTTGACTCACTTGAAGAAAGTGATGAGCTAGAAGACGACATGCTAGATAAAGCATGGGGCTTAGAGCCTGAGTCACGCCTTGGTTGCCAAGCAATTATAAGAGATGAAGACCTAGTGGTTGAAATACCTAAGTACAATCTCAATATCGTTAATGAAGAGCACTAGTTTTTAACGATGTATATATTAAAAGCCGCTGTTTGATACAGCGGCTTTTTTGTTTGTGAATTGTAGGCGTGACAAGCAAAGCTCGTATGTTATTTTGTAGACGCAAAGCTTGCTGGCGTTATGTGTTTTAACTCTAGGTTATAAATATAGAAGCTGCGCTTCTCACGTGAGCAAAGATCCTAAAATGTTAGCCTTGGCTCTATGCCACGCATTAAAAGCTAACACCTTAAAACGTAATTTTGGAGGTTTATTTTGAGTAATCTTATTTTTTCTGACTCATTTATTAACGGCGAATTTTATAAGACTGATACGCGCTTTAGCGTTAACGATCCCGCTACCGAAAAAAGTATTGTTGAAGTAAGCGATATTGACGAGCAGGGTGTAAATAGCGCAATAAACGCAGCTCAAGGGGCTTTTGTTAAGTTAAAAACGACAAATGCCACTGAGCGAAGCGAAACCTTGATGCGCTGGTATGAGCTAGTAATAAAACACAAGCAAACACTTGCAGAGCTAATGACCAAAGAGCAAGGCAAGCCGCTCAAAGAATCGCTTGGCGAAATTGATTACGGTGCTGGTTTTATCAAATGGTTTGCAGAAGAAGCCAAGCGCAGTTACGGTGATGTAATTCCGCCAACAGATAACTCGCATCGTTTAACTAGTTTTAAGCAGCCTGTCGGTGTTGTAGCGGGTATAACGCCGTGGAACTTCCCTATTGCTATGGTTACTCGTAAAGTAGCTCCAGCTTACGCTGCGGGCTGTAGTTTTATACTTAAACCTTCTGAACACACGCCACTATGTGCTATTGCACTTGCTTATCTGGCCGATCAAGCTGGTTTTGTTAAAGGTGCATTTAACGTACTCGTATCACAAGATGCTAAAACAGTCGGTAAAATGCTGACTGATTCAGAAGTCGTGCGTAAGTTTACATTTACTGGTTCTACCGGTGTAGGTAAGCAGTTACTATCGCAATGCGCCGATACAATTAAACGTACATCAATGGAGCTCGGTGGTAATGCTCCTTTTATTATTTTTGATAATGCAGATTTAGATGAAGCAGTCGAAGGATTAATGGCGGCTAAATTTAGAAATAGTGGGCAGGCATGTGTTGCAGCAAACCGTATTTTTATACAGCGTAATATTCTCGATAAGGTACTTTCAAAAATCACCCCTAAGGTTGCAGCGTTAAAAGTGGCAAATGGTTTTGAAGACGATGTCGATATTGGTCCACTCATTTATCCTAAAGCCAAAGAGAAAGTACAACAGTTAGTACAAGACGCACTCGATAAAGGCGCTACGTTGATTGGCGATAATAGTGACTTAGGTGGCAGCTTTCAAAACCCATTAATAGTAAACAACGTAACTACCGAGATGGATATTTACCACGAAGAAGTATTTGGTCCAGTATTAACGGTTATCCCTTTTGATGAAGAAAGCGAAGTGCTTGCCTTGGCTAACGATGTGCCATTTGGTCTAGCTGCTTATTTTTACAGCCAAAATATTAAGCAAGTCTACCGAGTTAGTGAAGGGCTTGAATTTGGTATGGTCGGCGTAAATGAAGGTGTTATATCAAACCCAGTAGCGCCATTTGGTGGTGTTAAGCAATCTGGTTTAGGCCGAGAAGGCGGTCATCAAGGGCTTGATGAGTACTTAGAAGAAAAGTACGTGTGTATTAAAATATAACGCCCGTTAAGTTTATGAGCGCGAATTTACTTCGCGCTTTTTTATGACGTTAATATGGCAGATATATGAACTTTATCTTTTACTGTTGCTACACAGAGCACTAAATGCTACCTTTGGAGCCATATTTTTTGTTAATAAAACAACATAAAAAAATAAATAAAAAGTAAAAGGATTTCTATAAGTAGAAATAACCCCGTGTGTAAATGCCACCGTATGGTGGCATTTTTTTGTTTCAATAGTTATAGACTGTAATAAGCGCATTTTGAATAAAGGCATGGCTTATAGGTGCTAACTTATAGGTGTGTAACCGGGTAAATTATCAAAATCTATCTCATCTAACTGCTCTGGATCTGCATACTCGTTGATATAATTTTTATAAACCTCTGACTCAATAAAAATAGCAAAAATATCACCATCAAGATGGTTTTTAGCAACCATTGACCCTAAAATAAATAAACACTCACTGACCGGTTTTGCTTTTTTGTAGGGTCTGTCTACTGCAGATAGCGCTTCAAAAATATCCGTAATAGCCATTAACCTTGCAGGCACCGACATTTGCTCTTTGGTTAAACCTCTTGGGTAACCAGTACCATCAAGTTTTTCATGATGACCTAAAGCATATTCAGTAACATTGCTTAAGTGTTTAGGAAACGGCAGGGCATCTAAAATATTTTTAGTTACATCCATATGACGCTTCATTACTTCACGTTCGGCTTCGGTTAGCGTGCCTCTTCGTATTGTTAAGTTTTCAACTTCATCAGCTGAGAGCAATGGTGTATTAATATCATTAATAACGAGTTGGTATTTGTTTGCAATGCGTTCAATGTGCTCAAGTTCTGCATCACCTAAAAACTCGCCCCCTACATTAACACGCTGTAATAATGCACGGTCTAATGCCAACTGTTTAAGCTCGGTATCAAGTAGGCGTTCAAATTGTTGAACTTCGATAGGTTTTTGCAGCTTCATCGCACAGATTATCTTTTGCTGATACGCTATTTTTAAATCTCGGCTAATTATTTCAAATTTAGCATCTACATATTTTATTCGATCAAAAATAGTTTCTAGTTTTGTCGACTTTTCCATGATGTGATCGGGGGTCGCTATTTTCCCACAGTCATGTAACCAGCCAGCTATATCAAGCTCATGTCGGTCAGCTTCAGTCATCGAAAATGAAGCCAAAGGACCTATATTTATATCATTAACGGCATCAGCTAGCATTAACGTGAGTGCTGGCACTCGTTTACAATGGCCACCGGTATGAGGAGACTTTTCATCTATTGCCATCGCAATTGTTTCAGCAAAGGTCGAAAAGAGATCTTCCATTCCCTTAATTAGTGTTGAGTTAGTTAGCGAAATAGCGCCTAAAGAGGCAAAAGATCGAATTAGAGTGACGAGCTCTTCACTAAAAGGAATGTTTTTATTTTGCGCATCTTTTACATTTATAAGCTGGATTACGCCAATAATGTCATCTTCATGATCTTTTAAAGGAATTGTTAGCATGGACTCAGAACGATAACCCGTGCGTGCATCCATTTTGCGTGCAGCGCTCATATCAAAAGGCAAGGCATCATACACGTCAGGAATGTTAATCACTTCCCCTGTATTAACAGAATGCGCAACAATAGCAGTGTCATTTGGTTTGCCATCAATAAAAAGATCTATATTAGGAAAATCAACAGGACCACCTAACGTGCCACCTAAATAAAGATTTAATGACTTGTTTATTACCGTTTCAAACTTTAGTTGTTTGTTTGAGGTAATAGAGTAAATGCTGCCAGCATCAGAATTTGCTATCGACATTACAACTTGCAGTATTTCATCAAGTAACTTAGACGAGTTTTTTTCGGTTGTTAGTCTAATGCTAATATCTATAAAGTGTTGAAGATTTGTTTTGTCTTTAATGTGCTGTCGCATATGTTTACTACTTTTGAGTATGTTTGAAGGCACCATTCCAATCCTTAGCTAGTGTTTGCAAATCAGTGCCCTTAATACGTTCAATAAAAATGGCATAAATGTTGGGGCTAAATACGGTTGTACTGTGTAGTTCTTTAAATAAGCTAAGTGCTTGTGGCCAGTTTTTATTATAAAAAAGCGTTATGGCCTGCTGCGACTTTTTAACTTCATTTAACTGCTCTTCATCGAGCTTATCTGTAAAGTTTATAGGTTCAAACAACTGTACAGCAGCTGTTTTACCAACAACTTGCACTTTATCTATTAGACGAAATGAAATATAAGGGCATTCCTTCATCGTTTCTTCTGTAACAAGAATAGCTACGCCATAAAATTTGGTCAAGCTTTCTACTCTAGCACCTAAATTAACAGTATCACCAAGAACTGTATAGGCTTTACGGTAAACCGAACCCATATCACCTACATTCATGTCGCCAGTACTTAAACCGATACCTATTTTTATTGCAGGCTGGTTGTTTTCTGCAAATAACTGATTTATTTTCGTTAACCCGTTGATTATAGACATTGCGGCTTCAACACCATGGCGAGCGTGGTTTTCATCTTTCAGTGGGGCATTCCAAAATGCCATCACCATATCGCCTACGTACTTATCAATAGTTCCGTGATGATCAAATATGATTTTGGTAATAGCTGTAAGATATTCGTTTAAATATTCACTTAACTGATGAGGCGACATACTTTCTGATAGTGAAGTGAAACTACGAATGTCGGCAAACAACACCGTCATATTTTTTCGCTCACTTTTTTGAGATAAACTTTTACCTTGAAGTATCATTTGGTTTATTCGCTCAGGAGGAACATATTGGTCAAACATAGATTTTATTTTTCGGCTGTGTTTCATTTCAGCGATAGAGCCTACAATGATGTAATAACCGGCTAATATAATGATAAGTAAAAGAGGCATTAATAAAGGTAAACTAATTTTTTGTACTGACCATAAATAAACGTTTAAAAATATAACGACACTTGTGACTGTAAGAGACAAAACAATAATAAAACGTGCGCTCTTAGCGTGGCTAAAAAACGACAGTACGCAACCCGTCAATGCAATGATGAGTAAGCTTGCTCCCTGTGACCAATTAGGTTTAGAGGGAAGTAGCTCTGGGTGCATTAACCCTTCAAATATATTGGCATGAACCTCCACACCCGGGTATTGCAAACCAACAGGTGTTGATCTTAAATCAGCAAGCCCTACGGCGGAAGTACCAATAAAGGCTACAGTGCCTTCTAATTCCTCTAAACCAATTTTTTTGGTCAAAATATCGGTAGCCGAATAATAGGGAAAGCTATGCGCACGCCCTTTGTAAGGAATTAATATTTGCCCATACTCATCAGTTTGTATCCACTTATTTTGAAACTTTATACCTTCGAATAAGGTTATACCATCTAACCTATTGGAACGGGTTTCTATGTTTTCAGCAAGGGTATAAAGTCGAGCAACTTCAAGTGCTAAAGAAGGATAAAGCTTATCGCCAACTCGATTTATAAGAGCTGCTTTACGTATAAAGCCATCTTCGTCAATATGTGCATTAATGAAGCCGGTGCCCGTTGCAGCATTTTGTAACTGTGGAATATTTACAATAGCACCAGGAAACTGGTTTATTTGTGAATTAGTATGATCTGCATTTGCCCATACAACACTGTTTTTAGCTGGCAAGTTTTGATTAGTCAGTTGTTCATCAATTAGTAAAAAACCAAGAACAGTATCATTTTTAGATAATGCGCTTGCTAGTTTTGTGTCTGCATCGACTTGTTTAGTAATTTCAGCAAAGGGGATGGTGTACTTTTTTGATAAATCAGGAATCTCAGACATAATTTTTGTAACAGGGTTTTCTTCCTGTTCAGAAAAAAATATATCGAATGCAATAACAATAACACCTGCATCGCTAAGCTTTGTAACAAGGTCGGCTAATTTTGAGCGACTCCAAGGAAAGCGTCCTTGTTCTTGCATGCTCTTTTCATCGATATCAATTATTACAACGGTTTCATCGATGCGCCTAGGCGTCTCTGAAAGCGTCAGTAATAACCGAGAGTCGTATATTATGCCTTCTACACGGTTAACTAACTTTGCAAGCGACCCAGTTGAAAATAACTCTATTGATGCAATTAATAATGTAATAACAGCGCCAATAAAAAAGTGCTTTGAGGTAATGGGTTTTAAGAAGCTAATGAGTAACGCTCCTTGATAGACTAAAAATCAAAAACTCGTCCTTCTCGGCCGCATTCTATTTTTACCTGTTGAGCGTACTGCGTGTGTAAATACTTTTCTATAGCGACTAACTGTTCATCGGTTCTTGATGGATCGTGGCTAATAATAATCACATTTTTAATACTCGCTTTTATAGCAAGCTCAGCAACCTGATCTATGGTGCTATGACCCCAACCATGCTTAAGAGGCAAGTCTGCATCTATAAATTGAGCATCGTGAATTAGTAAATCAGCGCCTTCAATAAAATTACTCCATTCGCAAATACTTGTGTTTAGCTTGTCTGGTGGGTTTAGCTCATTGTCGGTAACGTAAGCTATCTTTTTTTCATCTGCTTTAATGCAATAAGCAGTACCGCCACCAGGGTGATTCAGTGGAGCAGTAGAAACCAAAAAACCGTTAAGTGTAAATTGCTTTTGAGACGATAAATCAGTATTAAGCGTAATATTGGCAGGTAAATCCTGATAACACACAGGAAAGTACGAACCACTCATTTGCTTTAATATGGCATCTTGGCTTTTTTTATCATCAACGTTGCCAGCTACAATGGTTATATTGCGGTTGGGCTGGTAGATAGGTTTAAAAAAAGGAAACCCTTGAATATGATCCCAATGATTGTGCGTTAGCAAAATATTGATAGGACTTTGTGTTTCTAGTAAACGTGTACCGAGTTCTACAATACCGGTACCAGAGTCTAAAATAAGATCTTTACCGTTGTTTTGTTCAATGTACACACATGAGGTATTTCCCCCAAAAATGTGTGTATTACTTCCAGCTGAAGGCATCGAGCCTCTAACACCAAAAAATTCAACTTTCATAATTTAAGGCTAAGCTCCATCTGCTTCAAAATTGAATTTAGAAATACTAACATTGTTAGAGTTAGTGTCATTACAAGTGCTACTTACAACAACTTGGGTATCATTTTGCAGAATGATTGAAGTAAACACATGCGTACTGACACATTGGCTTGCTTCATAAAATCCGACACCACTGGCTCCAAACGTATTATCTAAAGTACCGTCAGTTAAAATGCGCGCTAACATGCCTTTATTGTTGCCCATACCAACTAAAACAATATTGTTGTTGGTATCAAAAACGGCACTTTTTACTTCGGTATCTCCCGTTGAAGCTAATGTATATTGGTCTAAAGGGTAGCTGTCATCAATTACTCCAGATGCGAATAATCGCGTAATACTAGCTTTATTAGGCGTATCTACAACGTTTGCAATTAAATATAATTTATTTGATTCGTCGACTAATACTTTTACCATTTTATTCTCGGAATCAATGGTTGTTTCACCTATGTATTTGTAGGTTTGCTCACCGTCAGAGTCGAGCTTTAATGCTATTAATTCTGAACTGGCACCTGATACAGATTTACCACCAATAAAAATACTATCATCACTGATAAAAACACTTTCATAATATTCAAAAGGTGTTCCTATAATTTTTCCATTGCTACCAAAGTCATCGTCAAGTGTACCGTCAGAATCTAGCATCATGATAAACGAACTAGGAGTATCGGCTATAACTACAGAGCCAACTGCTACAACGTTGCCATCATGTAGTGCTAAATCAGTTAAGTTAAGCTTTTCAGCACCTGAAATAGAAGTAGAGTAAATACCATCACTGGCGAATGAGGTATCTAAATCACCATTTTGATCAACTTTAGCTATAAAGCCCTCTTCACCGTCAGTTTTGCTTTTAGATCCCGCAATAAATAAGCTGCCGCTATTGTGTTCAACCAACGCTATATTAGGTACGCTCAAATCTATGGCAATTTCTTTATGACCACTTTCGCTAAAGCTAGTATCTATAGCACCCGTACTCGTAAAGCGTGTTAATACTAACTTAGTAATTGAGTTCGATTTAGCCGTTGATGCAAGAATATACTTACCGACCTGAGGGCCATTGCTCAGTTGTAAAACGTGCATTGATTGATCGTCAGATTCTGCGCTTATAGTATCAAAAGCAAGATAACCAACGTCTGCAAAGTTACTGAATAATGTGGCTTGCTCGTCAATTGCTGCAACAAATGGTTTAGTGGTTGAGTCGTCAATAACACCCGATACCCATACTGTATCATTCGCATCTATAGTTGCTGCTTTTGCAAATTGTTTGCCATTAATACCCGAAATAATATTAATTCCAGATGTGCCATAAGCACTATCAAGTGAACCATCAGCAGTTAGAATTCGAGCAGAAAATAACTTTTCAGTAGCTGAAATCCCAGTTGTGCCTGACAAAATAATTTCATTTTTTATAGGTTCGTATTTTACGCCGGTTACACTCGCGCCACCATCACCACTACCACTATCACTATCAATATCGTAAATAGCAGTACCTGCATCACCAAAACTCGCTATAAGAGTACCTGTTTTATCAATAGCCAAAACCACGGCTTCTTTTTCACCACTATTACGAGTTATGTAACCACCTGCAAAAGCTGTAAAGTCGGTGTTTTTAGCGCCGCCAATTGCAAATAGTTCGTCATCTTTATTATTCTTGGACAAGTCGAGCGATAATGCTGCGCTACCATTAAAGCTTCCATTGTTTTCACCATCAGAAATTAAATAACGAATAAGTACGTCTTTATCACCAGTTGCACTTGTGACACTGCCAACAACCATAAGATCAGAGCTATTAAAGTTTTTAATAGCAAACGCTTCGTCATCTCTACTAGCGCCGCTCACATCGACAATTTTAGGGCTTCCGGCTTCATAAGCGAGCGTAGATATGTCGTATTTTATCCATAAGCTATCGTTGTCGTTACCATTAAATGACTTACCAACAGCCTGAATTTTATTGTCGCTAAATTCAAGGTCATTAATCACGAGGGTGCTTGCTAATGCGGTACAGTGAATACCTGAATTATTATCTCCAGAGTTATTACTTAATACGCCAGCGGTATTCATTTTCAACAAACATGCTTCGGTATTTGTGCCATCAAAACTAGTGTAAGCAACAAAGAGGCTTGTACCATCAGAGATAATAGCTGTTGCTTGTTCATCATTTTCTAAATCTAATACTTTAACGCCATCACCATTAAATGCTGTATTTATCACACCACTCGTTGTATACGATGCAATAACAATATCTTTGTCGCTGTTATTACTAAAACCTACAAAGTAAAGGTTATTATTTAGCTCAATACTGTCATTAAATTCACCGCTTGAAAAAACTCCAGAAAGCTCAAGTTCACCTGTTATAGGGCGACCAAATGTTTCATCTTCAACAGGAACTAGGGGCTCCATATCATCAGTGATATCAATTATTATATTAATAGGAGTTGTTTCGTTAGGCGTACCGTCGTCAGTAATAGCTAGGCTCAATATGTACTGAGGAGTTGTTTCAAAATCAAACGGGCTTTCACCTTTTACAGTTAATAAGCCAGAATCATTATTTATTTCGAATATGGGGGCACCACTGAGTATGGTGTAACTTAAATTTTGGTTCTCAATGTCTGAGGCACTAACAGACCCAATAGTGTCGCCATCGGTTGCGTTTTCGCTAATATTAAAACCTTGGTTTGACGCAACTGGAGCATCGTTAATAGGAGCAATCGTAATTGACAAACTACCAGTATCTGTAGCGTTATTCCCATCATCAACAGTATAACTGACAACAACAATACCGTTGGTATTTACAGCCGGTGTGTACTGTAGTTTGTTATCAATAACGGATACTGAACCGCTATCGGCTGACGCTGCTGTTATGCTTAGGCTATCACTATCAGCGTCTAAATCATTAATCAACACATCAATGAGTAGCGGTGCTGCATCTTCATCCATCGTTGCCGTGTCAGCATTTGCTATTGGAGCATCATTTACAGGTTTAATTGTGATAGTTAACGTTGCTGTACTGGCGCCACCGCTGCTATCGCTTACAGTATAAGTAACTGTTGCTAAGCCGTTGTCGTCGGCTGCCGGTGTATATTGAATTTGATTGCCAACCACTGATACAGAGCCAATATCAGCTGATGCTGCACTGATAGTGAGGCTATCACCATCCGCGTCAGAGTCATTTGCCAATACGTTTATTAGTATTGGCGCTGCATCTTCATCTATTGTAGCTGAGTCTGCGTTTACAATTGGAGCATCGTTTACAGGTGTAATAGTGATAGTTAACGTTGTTGTACTGGCACCACCGCTGCTATCGCTTACAGTATAAGTAACTGTTGCTACGCCGTTGTCGTCGGCTGTTGGTGTATATTGAATTTGATTGCCAACCACTGATACAGAGCCAATATCAGCTGATGCTGCGCTTATGGCAAGGCTGTCGCCATCCACGTCTGAGTCATTTGCTAATACATTTATTAGTATTGGCGCTGCATCTTCATCTATTGTAGCTGAGTCTGCGTTTGCTATTGGAGCATCGTTTACGGGAGTAATAGTAATTGTTAAGTTAGTAGTTGCAGTACCGCCGTTCCCATCATTTATTGTGTAGTTAATAATTGCTGTTCCATTTGTATTAGCAGTAGGCGTATATTGGATTTTATTATCAACAACAGATGCAGAACCTATATCTGCAGTAGCAGCTGTTATCACAAGAGTATCGCCATCAATGTCGGAGTCGTTAGCTAATACGTTAACTAATAACGCAGGAGCATCTTCGTTCATCGTTACTGAATCAGCATTTGCAGTAGGGGCATCATTAACAGGTGTAATGGTAATCGTCACACTTGCTGTTCTGTCGTTTATACCTTCATTACCAGTGCTATAACCATCAGTAATGGTGTAAGTTAGTACTATCTCACCTGAAAAATTTGCTGGTGGAGTAAACTGTATTTTTCCGGCGACAATAGTCGCTTCACCAGCAGTATTTTCTATATTAGAAATAGTAATTGTATCGCCATCTGCATCAGTGTCGTTAGCTAGCACATCTAATAAAGATGCAGAGCTGTCTTCGTCTAACGTATATTGATCGTCATTGGCTTCTGGAAAAGTATTAACGCCGCTTTCACTTAAGGTTACTTGAGCTGTTGCAGTTAAGCCTTGCTCATTTGAAATTGAATAGGTAAAGCTATCTACACCAATAAAACTTAAGTCTGGCTGATAGGTAAACGAGCCATCAGCATTTAATGTAAGTTCCCCATTTTGAGTTGTATTAATTGCCGTGGTATTAACCGATAAATCACCAGCCTCAATATTAAAGTCGTTAATTAACAAGCCATTTTGTACTGTTACTTCAAATAGTTTATTTTTGCTAAATTGATAGGCATCATTTTGTGCAACAGGGTTATCGGGTTCGCTGTTTATTACTAAAGTTACTGTGGCTGTAGAGGTTGCACCTAATGAGTCTATAGCTTGGTATTGAAATTGATCAACACCATTAAAATTAGCATCCGGCACATAATTAAAGCTGCCATCAGTTGCTAATAATAGTTGGCCATGTGTGGGTGCCACCATAAACGTTTCATCAACTGAAAAACTGTCATTATTTGGGTCAGTATCGTTACTAAGCACACCATTGGCAGCTGTAACCACAAGTGTTTCATCTTCGCTTAAACTATAGCTATCATTTTTTGTTACAGGGGCTACGTTAGTGTTTGAGCTTACAATAGTTACATTTGCAATAGCCTGAGCACCTTGTGCATCAACAACTCTGTACTGAAAGCTGTCTTGGCCTTGCATATTTTGCTCGCCTTGGTATTCAAAGCCACCATTATCAAAAAGGGTTAATTGTCCTCTGGTTGGTTCGCTAACCGGCGTTGTATCAACAGTTAAGTCATCTAAGTCTATATCGCTATCGTTTATAAGTAAGCCTGGCGATAGGACAACTAAGGTTCCATTGTTTGTAATGCTGTAAGTATTATCAAGCGCAATAGGAGCGTCGTTAACAGCTAAAATGGTTATCTCTACAACTGCGGTATCTGTCATACCTAGCTCGTTAGCAACTTGATAGCTAAAGGCATCTTCACCATTAAAGTTTGCAATAGGGATATAAGTAAAATCCCCTTTTTCATTTATATTAAGAGTGCCATGCTGCGGTAGAATTAATGCATCTGCATTTACACGTAAATCACCACTGTATTGATTCGTATCATTCGTTAGAAAGTTACCTTGCAGAGTTTGATCTTCATTTATCTGAAACTGATCGACATTTGCCTCTGGTGCAAATGCAAGCTCTCCACCCACTGGTGCTATGTTTATTATATTAGCAAAACCACTTTCACCACTGCCATCAACACCGGTAATAAGTACTTGGTAACTTTTATCTGTAAGTGACTCGGTAATGCTTAATGCAGTATCTTGAATACTTAAAAATTGTTGCCCATTCTCTAATTCATTAATATTAGTAGATGAGACTCCAGCTTGAGTTGCAATATAAACGTTGTAACGATTAAGTTCGGGGTTGGCTTGCCACGAAAGATTAATATTATCTTCGTCTCGTTGTGCTGTAACACCTTCAATTTGATATGGTTGCCAGTTAAAAGTGATTGCATCAGCAAGTGCTTGATTATTTAAAGTGTCAGTTATCCATATTTCAAGACGTATTTCCCCTGGAGTTACGCCATAAAGCGCAGGGCTGAGGCCTATAATTGACTTTTCGTAGCCAACACCACAATCAGAAGAACACAGTGATATGCTTTTATTAACACTAGGGAGCACTAAATTAACTTCAGCAATGCCATCAGTATCCGAAGCTTCAAGTAAAAAAGAAACATTACCTTGTACGGTGTCGTTTGTTTGTGGAAAAACAATATTAGCGCGAGTATTTGCTAAACTTGCTCCAACAACTCCTCTACTTGAAGTGACAGCACCTAAAACTTTTGTACTCTTGGTTTGATTACTCGCTATAACACCAGCCAAATTTATATAGCTAGTCACCGTTGGCGGTACTACTTCAGCCGTAGGTGATTGTATTGTCTCTTGAGCAGGGCTTTCTTCTGAGCCTCCACAGGCACTTAACAAAAACACCATAGAACCAAGCAAAAATATATTTTTTGCTGTCATTTTAAATACTCCATAATAAAAGCTTTGTATCCAATGTGTTTATGGTTCTAATTTAAAAGAACCGCTAGCATTTACATCAGGATTATTTATTTCGTTAAGATTAAAGTTGCCAGTAATGTTGTCTAAGTCATTCAAAAATATTGCATCAACATCGCCCTCGGCTTTATTGTTGCCATGGGATGCAAATGTAACGGCTAAGTCAAGTTCGCTTAAATTTATTAAACCGCTGTAAGCCGCATACCAATTTCCGCCCGCGTCATTAAAACTAATTTCGCCATCAGGCACTGTGCCATTATCAAAATCAACTGCCATAGTCATAGCAAAGTCAGTAACAGCACCCACACTCGAATTTACATTAAAGCTTGATGCTTCATAGTTAAATACACCTTGGCGCTGAGCTATTTGATCGACTAAAGATGCGCTGCTAACTGTTTGAAATTGTTGTTCAGAATATATATCCATAGTATCTGTATCTGCTTCAAAAGCATTTACTTCAACTTCAGTTACAGATGCTTGTTCAGTCTCTTCTTCGTTGTCATCTTTAGGGTCGATCGTTACTATATTTTGTTCAAACACACGTGCTGCACGCGTCGTTTTTAATACTTCACCAGAGGCTGTAATTTGTGCAAACGAAAATGCCTCGTTATCACCCAAAGAAACCACGTTATTATTTTCTAACGTTAAATCTATTGCGCCATCCCATACCGCTAAAAATACATCGCCTTTAACCAGTTGAACTTCAAAATGCGTTCCGCGTATACCAATAGAGCCTACGGGAGTTTTTACACTATAAGAGCCGCCATTTTTTTTAATTACGCCGGAAATAGAGCGCAAACCGCCTTTAAGTAACTCAATAGAAGCAGAGCCTTGTTGGGTATTGTCATTAAATTCGTAGTTAGCAATATTTAATACTGAGTTTTCTTTTAAGGCTATTAAACCACCATCCAACATCGAAAATTGCGCTTTGCTTTTCTCTCCAGTCGTAATGCGATCTACGCCAAAAACAGTATCTCTGCGCTGCAACTGTCGTTGTTGTTCATTGCTTCCATCAACCGCTAGTACAGAGCCTCGCGCTAAAATAGTTTTACCAGCAGGATCATTTGCTTGTGTATAAAAACTTACACAAAGTAAAGTGGTAATTACAGGGAGTAAATGTTTCATAAATACCTTAAATTAAAATGAGTAAGAAGCGCTTAAATTGATATCTAAACGGTCATATTCGAATAAAGAAATATTACTGGATTTATCTTGATAGTTGGCAGCCAACTGTATGGCTAAATCGCGATTAACTAAGTAGCGAACAGAAGTTGAGAACATAAGAAGGTTATCGGCACGTTCTTGTAAAAATAAAGGGTGATCATCTTTATAATTAATCCATTGGTATCCAGCAAGAGACAACAACTGCAAATGTTGAGCTAGTTGAGTGTTTGCTTGGTAGTACAAGCTCGTAATATTACGGCTATTAAATTCACCTTCAGTAATGTCGGCTTCCTCGCTTTTAGCGTTAATGCTTAAGCTTTGAAACCAATTTTTAGCTGCATAGCTAGCACCTGCATTCATCGCATAAAATGAGTTATCGAGCTTTTCATCAAATCTATTGTTTAAAACACCCGCAGTCAAAGAGCTAAATAAATTAACTTGTTTATTTAGCGTAAAATTAGCTCCGGCCGTTAAAGCTGATTCAGTACGATAAAGTTCACCATCAAGCATCAACGGAGTGGTAGCAACTCGTGCAAACCAACTTATGTCATTTTGTTTATATTGATAGGCGGCATTAATGTGCGCATTTATACGATCGTATTGACTGAGTTCTGCAAACTTGTACCACCCGGTATCAATACTTAAAGTGATTAAGCTTTTTTGGTCAATAGGGTGAGAGTACTTTCCTCTGTAATTAAGTCGTGCATAGTTGTCCTGCGTACTTTTACTTTCTGGCGATAACAAAAATTCACCAATATTAGGAATTATAATCGTATTTTCTGCAGTACCTGCGTTTACGTTGCCATCTACGCCAAGGGCAAGCTCAATATTTTGTTTATAAGAGCGTCCAGCCTCTTGTTGCTTAAGTGCTGCAGTTTCTAGCAATGACTGTGCTGAAGACTTTATGTTATTAGGTGTATTAGGTGAGTTAATCAGTATTAAAGCTTGTGTGTCAGCAGCAGGTAAATTATTAACTGTTAAATAAGCGCGCACTAAATACAAACGAGCTTGATACCACCTTGGGTTGTTTTCAACCACACGTTCAAAGGCAAATACAGCTGGCGCCGCATGCCCTGTTTTAAGTGCACTGACCCCTAATAAAAAGTCGTATACGGGTTCGCCTAGGTACTGGTATTCGCTATTACTTTTTTGATAAGCCTGAGTGTATTTTTTTTCAGAAACTAATTTTTGAAGCTCAATCAATAGCTTATTGAATTCATCATTGCTTTGAGCCAATGAGTTAAAGCTCATTACAGCTAAACAACTACACAGTAAATTTCCTAAAACCTGTTTAATCATGCTTAATTTTATATCCCAGTAGAAGTTTGATGTTTTGTAAAAAGTGATGCCAACATTAGAAACCTACCACTTTTTGTAGCTAAGTATAGTTAATACAGTCACATTGGTTAATTAATTGTAGATAAGTAACGAGTTATACCAATCCGCGATAATACTTAATCATTTTGCGGGGCTAAACGTGTCGCTACCTGTGTTATAAAATTCTCATATAGAACAACTAAATAGCGAGTTTTTTGTCAAGCTATCAACATGTTTTTCCATCCTCAAAATAGATCACTTAATTAAGCGAATTGGTATTAAATACTTGTTTATTAAATATTATTACTAATTAGGGCGTGTTGATCTTTGTGGATTGAAATTTTTTAATCTAGGGATGATTTAATCGCAGCGCGAGATTTGTAAATTAGTGGGTTTAACTAGAGTATTAATAATTGTGTTGCAAGGCTAATATATTGAGGTATTTTAGAGTTTATATTACAGAGTAAAGATAGGGTATAAATATGAGGCTTTCTAGGAAAAAAGTGGGGCGATTGACGGGGCTTGAACCCGCGACAACCGGAATCACAATCCGGGGCTCTACCAACTGAGCTACAACCGCCACTACACACACCTTGTTTGGTGTGGCGCGCATAATACATAAAATAATAATTGTTGTGAAGCCCAAAAGTGAAATAAATTAAAATAATTTAAATCAGGCAAATATAATTAGTATTTAGTCGTTAATATTTTTTCAAGGTAGGCTATGTTTTATCGCATAAATGCCTCTAAAAAATCGAATATACTTGCATTTAATAGTATTAATTCATTATTTCATGAGAATAAATTGTAAATTAATGTATAATAATGCCCGAAAACGCTTAATAAAAAACATTTGGAGTAAATATGGATTCAGTACTTAATTGGCTTAACGATAACTCAGGCCTAATTTTACACTACGGTATACAAGCTGTTGTTGCGCTTGTTATCTTTTTACTTGGTAGTCGTGTTGCTAAGTTTTGTTCTAACTTAACTGAAAAAGGTTTTGCTAAAAAGAAAGTCGATAAAGCTGTCGCTTCATTTGTTTCAAGTATTGTGTACACACTTGTATTTGCTGTAACTATTTTAATGGCACTTTCGCAAATTGGCATTGAAACAACTTCGTTCATTGCTATTTTAGGTGCTGCCGGCTTAGCTGTTGGTTTAGCATTGCAAGGTTCATTATCTAACTTCGCATCAGGCGTACTAATTATTTTACTTCGTCCATTTAAGTCTGGTGACTTTGTTGAAGCAGGTAATAAAATGGGTACAGTTAAAAAAATCGAAATATTCTCAACTGAACTACGTACTCCAGATAATAAAGTAATTATCGTACCAAACTCTCAAATAATGTCTGGTGCTATTACTAACTTTTCACGAGAGTCTACTCGTCGTATCGATTTAGTTATTGGTGTTGGCTACGATGCTGATTTACGTCACGCAAAAGAAGTATTAAAATCTGTATTAGATGCAGAAACACGCATACTTAAAGATCCAGCTTATAATGTATCTGTAAATGAGTTAGGCGATTCAAGTGTTAACTTTATTGTTCGTCCTTGGGTTAACGCTGCTGATTATTGGCCGACTTACTGGTCATTAATGGAAAATATTAAAATCGCATTAGATGATGCAGATATTACTATCCCATTTCCACAAATGGATGTTCACTTTCACAAGCAAGACTAATTTAAATAGTTATTTAATTAAAGTTATCTTTAATTGTTATAGTGCTAAAGAGCTATTAAACATAAAATTTTCATGCGGTATTTGCTGCATGAAAATTTTTTACATTATTACTTAGCTGTTTAGCTTGCTCTAACAAGTAATGCTTTAATAAAATAGATGTACATTTATACAAAGGTTATTTTTTAATGAAATTAAAGCTTTTATCAGTTTTAGTTGCGGCTTCTGCTGCAACAAACGCATTTGCTGCAGACGCAGAACAAAGAACGTGGGAAGTTACCAGTGAACTAGGTGCTATTGTCACAAGTGGTAATACAGAAACGACCACGCTTAAAGGTGGCATTAAAGTTCAGCACAACCTTGAACACTGGAACAACGAATACAAGCTAGACGGCATCTACAAAGAAGATGAAGTTGAAGATGCTAATGGTGACAAAAACAAGCAGCGCACTAACGAGAAGTATTCAATTTCTGCACAAGGTAATTACAAATTAAATGAAGATCATTCTCATTTATTCATTTATGGTTCACACGTTTCAGATTATTTTGGAGCGTATAGAAGTGAGTCAGTAATTTCTGCAGGTTACGGTTTACGTTTATTAAACGAAAAAACTATGTGGCTAAGTGCTGAAATTGGTCCTGGTTATAAATACTTTGAATACCCAGATGACAGCACTGAAGTTGATGACAACGGTAACTCTCTTGCTGGTGAATTTGAAGGCGAAGTAATTGCCTTGGGTAAGTTAGATTACAACTGGCAAATTTCTGAGAATGCACGTTTTACTCAATTAGTTGCTGTTGAGTACGGTGATACAAACACTAAAACTCGTTCTGAAACTGCATTACTTGCAAAAATAAACGGCTCGTTACAAATGAAAGTCGCTTTTAATGTCACTAACAACTCAGATGTTGCTGACGACAAAGAAAGCACTGACACTGAAACGTCATTCACGTTGGTTTACAGTTTTTAACCAATGTAGTTAAGTTAATGACACTAAAGTGACAAAAGGGACGAAAGTCCCTTTTTTATTTGCTTAAAATTAAGGTATTATAGCGGCCAATTTTGGTTGTAGACCTAGGGATATACCTACTCGTGAAAGTTTTTACACAATTTATTAGTGCTTTTATTCTACTTTGTAGTTTTAGTACTTTGGCTTTTACGCCAACAGCGTCTCAAATTGAGCAATTTAAAAAGTTACCTAAAGCTCAACAAGAAGCCCTCGCAAAACAATACGGTGTTGATATAGCAACGATCACTGGTACAAACCAATCTAATAATCAAAATAATACTCAGCAGCAAAATAGTATTGGTGAGCGCGCAGAACCTGAAAAAGAAAAGCTTACAGATGAAGAGCGCTTTAAACCAAAAACAGACGAATTAAAACCATACGGTTACGAATTGTTTGCAGGTGAACCAACTACATTTATGCCAAGCGAAAATGCTGCAGTACCAGATACATATATTGTGGGCCCTGGCGATCAATTAAAAATAAACTTTTATGGTAAAGAAAGTGACAGTGTTGAAGTCATAGTTGACCGTGAAGGACGTATTAGTATTCCAGATTTAAGCCCTGTAGAAGTGGCCGGTTTAACTTTTGCTGAAATTAAAGAATTAGTAAAAGTAAAAGTAGAGCAAGAGGTAATAGGTGTAAAAGCGTTTGTGTCGCTTGGTCAGCTTCGTAGCATGCGTATTTTAGTGCTAGGGGAAGCTTACAAGCCAGGTAGCTACAGCGTTTCTTCATTAACAACCGTTTCGCACGCATTATTTGTGAGCGGTGGCGTGTCTGATATTGCTTCTCTTCGTAATATTCAAGTTAAACGCGCAGGCAACGTAGTTGCAAACTTTGACCTTTACGACTTACTTATTAATGGCGATAGCAGTAACGATATCGTATTAAAGCCGGGCGATGCTGTATTTATTCCATCAGTTGGCGCTCAAGTAACAGTTGAGGGTGCAGTTAAACGTCCCGCTATTTTTGAACTTAAAAAAGGCGAATCTGCTAAGCAGTTATTAGCGATGGCCGGAGGCCTTAAACCCAATGCATACGCTAAAAGCGCAATTGTAGAGCGCTTTAATTTCGATCGTAAAGAAGTACTCTCGGTCGATTTTTCAAAACCACAAATTAACTATATCCCACAAGATGGCGACCGTATTCGCTTTAATTCAGTTAGCTCGCAATATCAAAATTCAATTAGCTTAATTGGTGCAGTAGCACGCCCAGGTAATTATCAATGGTACCAAGGCAAGCGTATTTCAGATGTACTTAAATCTATACGCGGTGACCTACTACCGCAAGCAGATTTAAGCTATGGCCTCGTAATCCGCGAAATAAATGTAAACGGCGATATAGAAGCGCATCAGTTCGACGTTGCTCAAGCGATTATTAAAAATCCTGAAAACAACTTACAACTTAAAGCTAATGACAAGATAGTTGTATTTAGTCGTTTTGAAGAAAAAGAAGCTGAGCAATCAGCTCTAGCAAATATGGCCCTTAGCCAAGAGCAACAAGAGCAGCAACAAAAAGCAGAGCAATGGCACAAGTTTGAGCAAAAAGAGTTCGAAAAATATATTGGTGTTAATCAAGAAGACGAAGAGCTTGTTCTTGAAGACAATAAAATACTAACAATTGCTGAAATTTCTAAACGCAAAGCAAAAGAAGAAGAAGAGCAAGAACTCAAACCTGAGGATTATGCATTATTTAGCCGCCATAACTTACTAGCGCCAATTATTGCTAAATTTAAGCAGCAAGCATCAGTGCAGCAAGCTATGCAATTAGTTGAGATTAGCGGGAACGTTACTTTCCCTGGTATTTATCCACTAATGATTGGTGGTGAGGTAAGTGATTTAATAACAGCAGCCGGTGGCTTGCTGGAGTCTGCCTACGTAAAACAAGCTGAAATTACACGTATTGTAGCCAGCGATGGTTCTAAAATAGAACACTTAAGATTTGACCTTGAAAGCGCCATGAAGGGCGATCTTCAAAGTAATATTACGTTACAAAGCAAAGACAGCATAAACGTATTCGCTATTCCAAATTGGCAAGAAAACGTAAAAGTAGAATTAAAAGGCGAGCTTAAATTTCCTGGTACGTACACTATACGCCGCGGTGAAACGCTAACTGAATTACTTGATCGCGCGGGTGGTTTTTCACAATTTGCAGAACAAAAAGCAGCTGTATTTACCCGTACATCAATTAAAGAGCAAGAGGAAAAGCAGTTAGCGCGTTTATCTACAGAGCTTCGCCGCGACATTGCCTCTAAAAGCTTCCAAAACTCGGTAAGTAGCAACACACTTTCTTATGAAGAAATGAACATGCTGTTAAACGACTTAGCTAGTGTTGAAGCTGTAGGACGTTTAGTAATTGATTTACCTTTAATTGTAAATAATCAACAAAACTTAGTACTGCAAGATGGCGATACACTTTATGTACCAAGCAAGCGCGATTCAATCAGCGTAATAGGTGAAGTTAACTACTCAACGTCACATCTATATAAGTCAGGTGTTAGTGTTGATGATTATATAGCGCTAAGTGGTGGCCTCAAAGAGCGTGCGGCTGAAGACCGAATTTACATTATTAAAGCTAATGGTTCAGTTAAAATACCAAATACAGGTGGCTGGTTTGCAGCTAATAATGCAGAACAATTAGAACCAGGTGACACGATTGTTATACCTATGAATGCAGATCATATGGATAGACTTACACTTTGGAGCACTGCAACTCAGATTCTCTATCAGCTGGGCGTAGCCGTTGCTGCTATAAGTAGTATATAGAATATTTATAGCTAAAATTAACCATATTTTTATTCAGTAATAGATTAAGTGATAAATACGCAATGACTAAACAAAGTGGCAAGGTTGGATATGAGGCAAATGCTTCATATAACCAAGATGATGAATTGGACATACGTGAGCTAATAACTAGCATATGGGCTGGGAAGCTCTTTATCTTTATAGTGACCAGTTTTTTTGCTGTGGCTTCTGTAATTTATGCACTTAACCTACCTAATATATACAAGGCTGAAGCAGTATTGATTGCAGCAGAATCAAAAGAGTCAAATGGCTTGGCTGGTTTAGCTAGTGAGTTTGGTGGTTTAGCAGGGCTAGCTGGAGTAGATATTGGCGGAGGCAGTGGAAATAAAACTCAATTGGCACTTGAAATATTAAAATCGCGTAAATTTATCAGTAACTTTATTGAGAAGCACGCAATACTACCCGATTTAATGGCAGCTAAAAGTTGGGATATGTCGAGTAACTCAATATCATATAATGAAGCATTATACCTACCTTTAGAAGATAAGTGGATTCGAGAAGTAAAGGCTCCAAAGCGTGCTAAACCATCAATGCAAGAAGCCTATAAAGTATTTTCAAAAATAGTTGATACAAATTCAGAGCCAGAAAGCTCCACTATTACACTTTCTGTTGAGCATATTTCTCCAGTTATAGCCCAGCAATGGGTTAACTGGTTAATAGAAGATATTAACCGTGAAGTAAAGCAACGTGAGGTTGCTGAGGCTATCAAAAGTACCCAATTCTTAACTGAACAATTAGAAAAAACAAAAGTATCTGATATTAGAAGTGTCCTCTATAACTTAGTTGAGGAGCAAACTAAAACTATTATGTTTGCTAATGTCCGTGATGAATATGTATTTAAGACCATAGATCCTGCAATAGTCCCTGAAGAAAAATTTAAACCTAGAAGAGCAGTTATTTGTATTGCAGGTACATTTTTGGGGGTTGTTTTAAGTTTTTTCTTTTTAGTTTTACGTTTCTTTTTAAAGCAAAATTAAAGTGCTTATAAAAGCTTAAAACTATATTTTATGGGTGTTTTTGAAAAAGCGCTTGTAACATTATGTATTATTGTGGGTAAAAGTTATGAGCACTGAAGAATCATTAGTAAGCGTAGTAATTCCAACGTTGAATAGAAGTACAATGCTTATGCGTGCTATAGAATCTGTTTGTCAGCAAACTTATAAGAATATAGAAATTATAGTTATAGATGATTGCTCAGATACACCTGTTCAGCTGGATAATTATAATGGTAGTTGCCCACTAACTATTTCGAGAAATAAAGAAAGACTTGGTGGGGCTGCTTCACGTAACCGGGGGGCAGAACTAGCCAATGGAACTTATATATCTTTTTTGGATGATGATGACTACTACTTCGAAGATAAAATTAATTTCTTAATACATAAGCTGTTAGAGCAGCCTGAACTAATTGCTGCTTTTGGCCATGTAAAAGGGAGTGGATTAAAACCAAAACTGTTACAAGATGATACATTCATCGCGAGTTTTAATGCAATTGGTGGATTACATACCAATGGATCATTAATAAAAAAAGCAGAATTTGATAAGATAAAGTTTTTAGAATCATTAGCAAAATATCAAGACACTCAGTTACATATGGAAGTGATTAAGTCTCAAAAAGTGAAATATTTTAATCATCCAGTCGCTTTTTGGAATAAAGATCATGGTGAAGGCCAAATAACAGATCTAAAAACTATAAAGCAACACATTAAAGGCTTAAAGGCTTTTATTACTCTTGATATATATATGAGAAGCATATACAAGCTTTCACTATCGGAGCACTTATATTTACTTAAAAATAAGATTTACCTTTTAAGTAAATGCGATAAAAAAACCTTAGTTGAAAATGATATTTCGTATTCATGGTATGAAGGTATCTTATTATTTTTGGCAGGTATCTATGCTAAATTCAAACGTTAAAAGCTTTTTTTTGTATGTGCTATTTATACTAGGGAGCTTTTATTATCCAGTTTTTTCTTTTATTTTAGTCTCATTTACGATCCCTTTTTTAATAAATAAGAAAAACTATCTATTAGTTTCTTTTGTATTTTCATTGTTTTTTATTTTTTATGGAATGGCAATGGATCCTGTTTCGTATATTGGTGACTATTCAAGATACTATTTGTCTTTCTATAAACCAGATATTCATATTCTTGCAACAGGAAAACTTTATCGCTACAGCGTGTTTAGTATATTAAAATACTTTGAAATGGGGCCGCAATTTTATACAGGCTTATCTCTTTTTTTAAATTATTTTATTATGTTAGCTGTAAGTTTAAAGTTTGCTATTTTATTTTTATTTAATAGTAATAAAAAATTATTATTATTTTTTTTTCTTACAATAGTAACTTTACCAAGCACTGCTATTGGTAATTTTGAGTCTATGCTGTCTTTTTCTTTCAGCTATATAGCTTTATATTTATTATGCACACAACGGAGGAAGTCTGCATTAGTGTTTGTAATTTTAGCTCCTCTTATACATCCCGCAGCTATACTTTTTTCTATTATGTTTATTCCAGTGCTCTTATTTAAAAAACGTTTTTATAAATATAAAGTGTTTTTTTCTGTGTTGTTAGTTGTTGGTATCGTCGGCTTTTTGTTAATCCCTATGGCTAATGTTTTACCTTTTTTAGATCATATTCAAAGAAAACTAATAACATTTTTAACAGGCCCCTGGAGTGAGTACATAGAGCGAAGAGATTTTGAATTTATTTTAATTGCACTTATTAAGTTAGTCGTATTTGTTTTTGCAATGTATAGGGTTCGTCAAGTTTTTATAAGTAAATTTAAACTTAAATACGGTAATGAAGAGCTTATAGATAAAAAAGAATATGCAATCAAAATGCTGTACAACGTAAGTTTATATATGTTTCCTGTGTTATTTTTAGCTGTTTTTTCAAGAACGCTTGCTGAGCGTTACATTTACTTTGGGATGTTTTTCTTTTTACCCATAGTAATACTTGCAGCCGAACACATGAGGATTTTTATTAATCGATTTTTTGTTTACTCAATGGTATTTACAATATTTTTGTTACCACAAAATGTAATTGTATTTGGCGTACTCGCACTTAAATCAACTACGCAGGACTCACTATCGAATAATATGTATGAATTATTATATGAAGAATATAAAAAAGCGCCTCCGCCAGTGGGTAGGTTGTAAAGGAAACTGAAATGATAGTTATTTATGTTGATAACTTTGATAGAGCTACATTTTTCTATCGATTAGCAAAGGGTATAAAAGGGAAGTCGTTTCTTTTTTATACCACAAAGTACTCTGTTTACCGTTTTTTAAAGAAAGACTTTGAAGTTTTTTTATTTAATGAAAACGAAAAGCAAGCCAACAATTGCAATGATATGCCTCCAGAAACAGATTTTTCAAATCTGACCTATGTTTACCGTGGTAGTCAATCTGTGGCACATGCAAAGAAAGTTTATACGATGATAAGAGATCGTCTTGCTTTGACTCAATTAAACTACCAAGAAGTTGAAGTTGCTATTGTATTCAATGGTAATTCAGCATCGCAAAAAGCATTTATAGACCATTTTTCTAATAAAAATGTAAAAACTCTTTTTTGTGAAATAAGTAATTTACCAGGAAAAGTGATTTTTGACCGATTAGGTGTAAATGCAAAATCAAGCTTGTTCTTTGATGCAAAAAAGCTAGATACATTCGATCCCGTGGATGTGGAAGAACATCAGCGTTGGGTTAAAGTGTACGAAAACTATAAAAATAATCCAATCCCGCAAGGGAAGTTAGAGCCGAAATTTATTAAAGCTTACGTATTAGATTATTTTAGTAGTCTGTTAGGTAGGGGAACAAGAGAAGAAGATAAAATTTCACTAATAAAAAAAATCACCTCTGTTTTAACATTATTTAAATCTAAATCTAGTTCAGATCTAACTTTTGATGATGCTGACTTGAGCTGTGATTATATATTTTTCCCTACGCAAGTAAGGTATGACTCTCAGTTAATTTTAAATAGCGATATAAATAACCAACAAGCTATTGAAAAAGCGGTTGCGTTAGCTAAAGAACGTAATTGCATGCTGTATGTAAAAATTCATCCTGCGGAGACTGATCCTGAAATTTTAAGAGATTATGTATTGCTTAAAGAGAAATATGACTTTTTAATCGTTAATAGTAATACGACTGAGTTAATAAAACAGGCTAAAGTGGTAGTGACTATAAATTCAACTGTTGGACTAGAAGCACTTATCTACAATAAAGAGCTAAAAGTTTATGGCCGAGCCATTTATAGCGATTTCGATTTTTCAAGGGTACTTAGCTACATACATAATTACCTCGTTGATTTTGACTATTTTTCAGATGAGTTAATTAGTGAAAAAGAATTTAATAAACTGCTTGCGTTAGCGAGTAAGTAAAAGTTTATAGTGCGTTCGTTCTTGTGCTCTACTGACTGTGTATTTATAGGAAAAAATGAATGACTGACTTTTCGGTTTTAATGTCAATTTATGATAGAGAAAACCCTATATATTTAAATGCGTGCCTTGAAAGCTTATATAATCAAACGGTCAGAGCATCAGAGGTAGTACTTGTACTCGATGGCCCTATTAAACAAGGCTTAATGGATGTAATAAATAAATGGAAACTTCAACTGAATATGGTGTTAGTTCCTTTACAAGTAAATGTAGGCCTTGGCAATGCTTTAAACGAAGGGTTAAAAGCATGCTCTTACGAACTTATTGCAAGAATGGACACCGATGACTTATGTGTACCAGAACGTTTTGAAAAACAATTAGCTATATTTAAAGCGCAGCCATCACTTGCTTTTTGTGGCTCATTTATTGATGAAATAGAATGCGAAAGCACGAATTATATAGCAACTCGTTATGTAAAAGAGTTTAACGATGACATAATTAAAGGTGGAATTTCGCGCAATCCCTTTAATCATATAAGCGTTATGTTTAAAAAAAGTGCTGTTATGTCTGTTGGTAGTTATAAACATATGATGTCAATGGAAGATTGGTATTTATGGTTACGTCTGCTTAGCAGCGGTCATAAGGGATACAATATCCAACAAACCCTTGTGAAGGCGCGTGCGGGTAAAGAAATGATGTCGCGCCGTACTGGCTTAAAGTATGTAACGTACGAGGCTAAGCTTGCTAAGCAAAAAGCTAAATTATTTCCTCAGTATGCTGTAAAATCGTATTTTTATTTTATAGTGCGCTCATTACCTAGATTACTCCCGCAAAAATTGCTTTACCTAGTCTATCTTTTGTCTCGAAAAATAAAGTAGTGATTAATGTTATTAAAAATAGAGAGTTAATATGAAAGTAGCAGTTACAGGTGCAACTGGTTTTATAGGTAAAGAGTTACTTATAGGCTGCCCTAATGACATTGAAGTATTAGCACTAACAAGAAAAAGCATAAAATCAAATAAGTACATTAAATATGATGACTTGTTTGATGTTAAGGCTGAGCACTTAGTTGGATGTGAGTCATTCATACATTTAGCTGGTGTAGCCCATAAAGCCGTTACAGATTCTGAAACGTACACACTATATAATACTAAATTAGTGACGCATTTAGCTAACGAAGCATCTAAGGCTAATATTAAGCGGTTTATATTTATTAGCACTATAGGTGTAAATGGTTTGAATTCTCGCGAAGAGCCTTTTAAACCTACAGATATTGCAAACCCGCATAACGATTATGCAAGGTCAAAATATAACGCTGAGCAAGAGCTACAGGCTATCTCTAAATATACTGGTCTAGAAGTTGTTATAATTCGACCTGTCTTAGTATATGGAAAAGAAGCGCCTGGTAGCTTTAGCTTGTTGTTAAAAATGATTAATAAATTTGGTATATTACCTTTCGGCTTAGTTAAAAATAAACGAAGCTTTATTTCAGTGCAAAACTTAGCCGATTTTATTTTTTTGTGCTTAAAGCACGAAAAAGCTGCAGGACAAATATTTTTAGCATCAGATGGTCAAGTTGTGTCTACTAAGGAGTTTTCGACTTCAATTGCAAATGGTATTCATAAAACTCTTTTGCATCTTCCTGTCCCTGTGTTTTTAATGAGATTTGCTATTAATTTATTAGGCAAAACAACATTAAGTAAGCAATTATTTGATGATTTAGAAGTAGATTCGAGCAATATGTTTCAATTATTAAATTGGACACCGCCCTACACAATAAATGCAGCTATGCCCCTGCTAAACAGAGATATACATGATTAGAACACTCGACTTTATTTTTGCATTGTTTGGTTTAGTTATAGCAATGCCATTTTTAATAATTTTATACATAATCGGTTTATTTGATACCGGCTCCCCAATTTTTATGCAAGAGCGAGTAGGGAGGCACAAAAAGCCTTTTACTCTAATTAAGTTTAGAACAATGAAAGTAGACACTGCATCTGTTGCAAGCCACTTAGCAAGCACTGCTTCAATTACAGCGTTTGGTAGCTTTTTACGTAAAACAAAACTGGATGAACTACCACAGTTGTGGAATGTTTTAAAAGGCGAGATGAGCTTAGTAGGTCCACGCCCTGGTTTGTTTAATCAAAGCGAATTAACAAAAGCCCGCGATGCTAAAAATATATATAATGTTCGCCCTGGTATTACTGGTTTAGCGCAAGTTAATGAGATTGATATGTCGACGCCACAACTGTTAGCCGAAACAGATCAAGAAATGATTAACACATTAAATATAAAAAACTATTTCAGTTACATCATTCAAACAGTGGTAGGAAAAGGAAGTGGCGATAGAGTTAAGTAGTAAACTTTAAAATACACAAAGTTACAAAAAATAACCAAATACATAAAGACTATATTACCTTGTGTCTATAGTCTTAAATTATTAAGTGCAATAGCTGTTCATCTTGTAGTAAAATTGTAACTAATAGAATAGTGGTATCACTGCTAACTTCAGGGAATTGTATTGTGTTTTTAAAATTTTTAGTTAATTTGCCCCGCCCCAAAAAAAGAATTGTATCACTTGTTATTGATAGCATTTTTATAGTAGTTGCTTTTTGGCTCGCTTTTTTACTAAGGCTAGACAGCACCGCCGTTTTAAAGAATACACATACTTGGATTTTACTTGCCGCCTTGCTACCGGTTAGCCTATTAAGTTTTGTTAAACTTGGGCTGTATAGGGCTGTGTTACGCTATATGAACACACAAGCCATGTGGGCAATAATTGCTGGGGTTATACTCTCAACCGTCTTTTTGACAGTATTGTCCTTTTTTCTTAGTGCCCCCGTACCACGCACCGTTCCTTTTATTTACGCTAGCTTTTGTATTTTATTTGTTGGCGGTGCGAGGCTCACAGTACGTGCCGTCGTTGGGCAAATTACCATGCGTCGCAAAGAGGGAGTAATTATATATGGTGCCGGTTCTGCTGGCCGCCAATTAGCAACTGCCTTAGCAAATGGCCCTGAATACTCACCAGTTGCATTTATTGATGACGACCCTAAAAAGCATTTATCGCTAATTCAAGGGGTTTGTGTTTATGCTCCGTCACAAATTGCTGAGGTTGCAAAGCAAAAGTGTGCGAGTAAAATTTTACTTGCTCTTCCTAGCGCATCAAGAAGTCGTCGAAAAGAAGTCCTTAACGCAATAGAAAAATTTAAATTACAAGTTATGACAATACCAGGCATGGCAGATATTGTTTCGGGAACAACTAATCTTGATGAAGTGAAAGATGTTGAAATTGATGACTTGCTAGGTCGTGATTCAGTTCAACCACGACAAGATCTTATGTCTGCAAATATAACTAATAAAGCAGTTATGGTAACGGGGGCCGGTGGTTCAATTGGTTCAGAATTGTGTAGGCAAATAGTAAAAAACAATCCAATCAAACTAGTTTTGTTTGAGCTGTCTGAATTTGCGTTATATGCAATTGAAAAAGAGCTGTCAGAGTATAACGCTACAAACAATCTAAATATCGAAATACTACCAATTTTGGGGTCCGTTCAAAATAAAAAGCTCGTTGAATCAACATTCTCAACGTTTAATGTTCAAACTGTATACCATGCAGCGGCTTATAAACATGTACCACTAGTAGAGCATAATGTTGTAGAAGGAGTGCGCAATAATATTTATGGCACTTATAACTTAGCGACCGCTGCAATTAATACAAATGTAGAAACATTTGTATTAATTTCTACAGATAAAGCTGTTCGCCCAACTAATATAATGGGTACTACTAAGCGCATGGCAGAACTCGTTCTGCAAGGACTGTCTGAAATTCAAACGACAACACGCTTTACAATGGTAAGGTTTGGAAATGTGCTTGGGTCATCTGGTTCAGTGGTTCCCTTGTTTAGAAAGCAAATTAAAGCGGGTGGTCCAATAACACTAACCCACCAAGACATAACTCGTTACTTTATGACAATTCCAGAAGCAGCTCAGCTAGTTATTCAAGCAGGTGCAATGGGGGTAGGGAGTGATGTGTTTGTCCTTGATATGGGTGAGCCTGTAAAAATAAAAGATTTAGCCACTAAAATGGTGCATTTGTCAGGGCTTGAAGTTAAACATAATAAGCGACCGGATGGTGATATAGAAATTAGGTGTACAGGGTTACGCCCTGGAGAGAAGCTTTTTGAGGAGCTTTTAATCGGTGACAATGTAATTGGCACAGACCATCCAAGAATATTGAGTGCTCAAGAAGTAAAAATGCCTTGGGCAGAGTTAGAGCCATTTTTAGTTAAACTTAAATCAGCTTGCGATAAGTCTGATCATCTTGAAATTCGCAAGCTGTTGCTACAAGCTCCAACTGCCTTTTCTCCTACAGATGGAATATGCGATCTGAATTGGAAGGAAAAAAATATGGACAATTCAATAATCTCTTTGTTACCCAAAACAAAGAGTTTGTAATTATTAACAAGTTTCTTACCCAATATGAAGCGTATTAAGCAGTCTGGATTAGCTAGCACTGACTGCTAGGCAAAATAAATGAAAGAAAGTAAAGTTTTATACAAAGCGATTAGTAAAAGTGTAATAGGTAGATATTCAGTCTATGCTGTTAATCTTTTATCAATGATGCTTTTAGCTCGCGTTTTTACACCTGAGATATTTGGTATAGTCGCCGCGATCATGGTGTTTTACTTGTTTTTCCAGTTAATGGCAGAAGCCGGCTTAGGGCCTGCAATTATTAATTTATCGGCATTGTCCGATAATGATAAAAATGGAATATTTTCGTTAACACTATTAGTAGGGCTTATATTAGCTGTTGGCTTTAGTGCCCTGAGTGTGTTTTTGGTCTCATTTTATGAAATACAGGATGTTGATAAGGTAGTCCCTTTTGTATCCATATCATTAGTTTTTTTTGCTTTAACTATAGTACCCAATGCATTTTTACTTCGAGAACAAGCATTTTATAAAATTGCAGTAGTTGGTACGTGTTCAGAAGTTATCTCTACTTCTATTGCGTATGGTTTAACTTTTGTTGTTGAACCAATTTATGCTTTATCGGCTAAATACTTAGCTAGTGCGGGAATATCGTTTTTAGTTCAGTATTATTACTCAAATCAAACCGAATTTGGTAGGCCTAAACTAGGAAGTAAACTTTCTGCAATAAAGCCTTTATTGTCATTCTCCTTGTATCAATTTGGCTTTAATTTTATAAACTTCTTTTCTAGGAACCTCGATAATATTCTTATTGGTAAATTTATTGGTGCTTCGTCTTTGGGGATATATGATAAATCATATCAACTAATGAAGTACCCACTAATGGTTTTAACTTTCGCTATGACACCAGCAATTCAACCTGTGATTCGTAAAAATAAAGGAGATAAAATAAAGGTAGAAAAAATACATTCAGCATTCACCTTTAAACTATCGATAATTGCTATTTTTGCTGGCATTGGAATGTTTTTTTTATCTGACTGGATAGTAATTATTATGTTAGGAGAGCAGTGGATTGCTGTTATTCCTATTATTCAAATTTTAGCTATTTCGATACCTGTACAAGTGGTTGCGTCTACTAGCGGAAGCTTTTTTCAAGCAATGGATAAGACAGGTGTACTTTTTTTAAGTGGTTGTTTGTCAGCAGTAGTAATGATTTTAGCTATAATTATGGGAGTAGTAAAAAAAGATATGTTACTAATTTCATGGTATTTAGTTATAGCAATGCATATTAACTTCATCCAAACTTATTTATTATTGTATATAAAGGTTTTCAATAAATCTCCCATTGCCTTTTTAATGAAAATGTTGCCTGTTTTTGCAACAAGTATAGCAATGTCAATATTTACACTTAAAGCATAGGTATAAAAATGCAAAGTAAACTTGCAATCGTTGTACTTCTTTTTAAAAAAGAAATTTCGGATTCTAAAACACTATCAACATTACTCGAGTCCAATTTGAATTTTCAAAATTGTAAATTAACAGTCTGGAATAACGGGCCAGACGAACTCATTAATAAAAACTTAGAACCTTTTATGCTTAAAGGGTTTGAAGTGGAAGTTATCGAAACTGTTGAGAATGAGTCTCTTGCTAAAATTTATAATCGCTTTATAAACAAAAATATAGCTCAAAAATATATTATTTTAGATGATGACACCCAATTAAATGACCTTTATTTAGAAAATGCATTTTCTTTAGATAAAAGCCAGGTCGGTTTTCCACTCATATTATTCAATGGTAAAGTAGAAGGCCCTAAAATCAATTATAAAGTGGTTAGGTCTATTAATGATAAATGTAAGCATAATGATGATATTTTAGCCATAGGGAGTGGTTTAGTTATTGGGTGTGAGGTCACGGAAAAACTAAAGTCGGTTTATAATGATGTTTTCGATAGTAAATTTTATCTATATGGCGTTGATACTACTTTTTGCTATAGATTAAACGCACTTGAACAAAATAATAACTTAAAACTAATGAGCGGCCTCAGTCACTCGTTGTCGCGCTTAGAAAATGAGCCTGAAAAAATTACAGCTTTTAGGGCTAAAGAAAGGGGCTACGATGTAGGTTTACAGTGGCGTTATTATTCCCCTTTCTATAAATCTATGTATAGACTGTTGCGTCTTGCTCTTGTTAACTTACAAAGACTTGCAGGGCTAAAAAAAGGGCCGTTAGACATTCATTTTGTACTAAAAGCATATTGTTTAGGCCGTCATTATCGAATCACTAAATAATATTAGGTGATATAACCGTATGGGCAGTAATAATGGATATTCCTCTGGATTTTAAAGTAGTAATTCCGGCAAGGTACGGATCAACAAGGCTACCAGCTAAGCCACTATTAGAAATAAATAAAAAACCTATATTCTGGCACGTTACTCAGCGTATTTTAGAAGCAGGCATTAGTATCAAGGACATAGTTATAGCTACAGATGATAGCCGTATCGAGACCAAAGCAAATCAACTACAATTGCCAGTGGTAATGACCAAAAGTACACATGCAAGTGGTACCGATAGAGTAAGCGAAGTTGCTACAAAATTAGGTTGGAGCGAAAATACTTTAGTCGTTAATGTGCAGGGTGATGAGCCATTAATCCCATCAGCTTTAATAAAAAAGCTTATAAGTTTCAGTAAAATGAACCCCCTGTTTGACTTATGTACAGCATCAGTTGCGATAAATGATTATGAAGACTTCACTAATCCAAATGTAGTTAAAGCAATTGTTACAGAAAATAATCAAGCTTTATATTTTACCCGTAGCCCTGCACCAGTAGACCGAGATGCCCCTGAAAGCTTATCCCATGCAAATCGTCATATAGGTATTTATTTGTATAATGTTAAAGTACTGCAAAAGCTATGTGGTTTGCCTGAATCTGCGCTAGAAAAAAGTGAAAAACTAGAGCAGTTACGCGCACTAAGTAACGGGTTAACAATCGGTGTAATGAAATACTTAGGTGATATCCCTCATGGTATTGATACCGAAAGTGATTACTTGAATGTAAAAGCTATAATGGAGCATATATGAGTAGTTATGAAGTAGCTCAGCGCGTAATAAAGATAGAAATAGAAGCGTTAAAGGCAGTTGAACAACAGCTTGATGATGAATTTAATTATGCCGTGCAATTAATTTTAAATACAACTGGACGAACCATTATTTGTGGTATGGGTAAGTCAGGAATCATAGGGAAAAAAATAGCTGCTTCTTTTGCGAGTACAGGAACACCTAGTTTTTTTATGCATCCTGGTGAGGCTTTTCATGGTGATCTAGGGATGGTTACTCCTGAAGATGTTTTTATTGCAATATCTAACTCTGGTGAAACACTCGAAGTTTTAAAGTTATTACCATTTTTAAAGGATAATAATAATAAAATTATTGCAATAACGGGCAACCCAGATTCAACCCTAGCAAATCATGCACACTACCATTTAAATATATCTGTGCCTGAGGAAGCGTGCCCATTACAGTTAGCGCCAACATCTTCTACAACTGCAACGTTAGTAATGGGGGACGCATTGACTGTGGCACTCATGGAATCACGCTCCTTTCAGCCTGAAAATTTCGCTCGCTTCCATCCTGGGGGGAGTTTGGGGCGTAAGTTGCTCAGTAAAGTTAGTGATGAAATGGTTTCTAAAAACTTACCCTTAGTTAATGAAGATACACCACTAACAGAAGTTATAAACATTATGTCTCAAGGGGCATTAGGGCTCACTTTGGTAATGTGTGACGATGAAGCTAAATCCTTGATAACTGATGGCGACTTACGTCGAGCAATTGAAAAGTATGGTAAAGATTTATTTGACTTAAAGGCTAAGCATATTGCTAATAGTAGCCCAGTTTCAATAGCACCGAATGTTTCAATAGCAATGGCGTATGAAGCAATGCAACATAATAAAATAAATAGTTTAATAGTTTGTGATAATAAAAAGGTAATCGGTATTTTAAAAAAATAAAAACCACTGTATTTACTATTATACTTACTTACTATTAGAGCGAGAGACAGCAATTTTCTACTGCCTCTCGTTAAATAACCTCTAAATATTCAGGCTTTGTTTTGTCGCCTTTAAGTAATAGCTCTATCTGGCCATTCCTTTTGGGAGGAAAATCAGTACTACAAAGTACATTTTTTAAATGTTAACGGTAATGACTTTATTTTTTACCAATGCTCATACAAGGCCTTTCAATCAATAAAAAAGTAGCTGCTGATATTAAAACTACGGCTACTGAAGTCAAAGGCATGAGTAGTAAAAAGTCACTTAACAGGCTACTTGAAGCTTCAAGAGGAAATGCTACCGTGAATAAGAGATATAAAATAACTCCATGGAGTAAGTAAATACTATAGCTAATTTCACCTAAGATAATAGAAGAACGCAATGTAAATATTCCAAAAAGATCGTTGCCTAATAGCGTTAGTAAAAAAACAATAGCTATAGTAAAAACGTGAAAAATATCTAATGTATTTGGGTAAAGCATTGCAATAATAATAAACAGAAGATTAATGGTTGAAGCTATTTTACCTGTTATCTTAAAATTGGGTTTGTAGTTTTTTATTAAGTAGGAAGCAAGGCCACCAATACTAAAGAAAATTAAATAGCTTGTTTTAAATGAAAAAATATATAACGGCTGAAAAAATAATATTAGGGTAGTTGCAATTAATAAAAATATACCGACTTTTTTTAGTTTGTTTATGCATAATGATATTAGTGGTAAACAGAGATAAAAAAACCACTCATATTTAAGGGTCCAATCTACACCGGCAATAATTTTTCGAGTATCTGTAAAACCATTTATACTACCTCCGTGAAATAGTCCCCATTTAATATAGTCTTTAATAAGCATCGGGATTGACACCTGCAAATTAAATTTAGAGCTGGTAAATACAACTAATGAAATAACTACCAAAGTAAACACATACAAAGGAACGATTCTAAAAAACCTGGATTTATAAAGGGATACCCAGTTAGTTGTGCTTTTTTTAGTTATTTTAGATATGAATAGGAAGCCAGTTATAATAAAAAAAATAGCGACACCAACACTGCCGAAGTTATCAAACATATTTTCGGGAGGCGATGCCCAAATATCAGTTTTTTTCCAATAATACGTGATTACAAAATGATGAAAAAAAACTGATAAAGCTAAAAACCCCCTTATACCATCAAGGCTCTTAAAGCGGTTTTTTCTTGCATTGAGAAAATTAAATGCAGGTGTTTTACCTAAAATGTAAGCAGTTAAAATGCATATTAAAAATGATAATATTGGCATTGTTACGTTTAATGCAGTTTGCAAAGCTTGCTTCCTAGTTTATATATTGGACTTAAAGTCCAGTATTGTACAACATCGCTAGGGGTATGGAGTGTAATTTTATTATGTTATTACTCCAGATATTAAATAATATACTTTTTGGAGAGGAGGTTATCGCTAAAAATTATTTGGCTTTTTTAATAATGGGTACAGAGTGCTAAGTTGTTGTACTTGAGGTTACTTACCAATCTCCACTGCTACACTCCCCCCCAAAGCTTCTCTATACTTATCCGCTAAGGCGTTTTTTGCATCATCATCGCCATGCACAATTTTTATATGGCTTGGCTTTTTATGCATACCCGTTACAAACTTAATTAATCCTTTTTGATCGGCGTGGGCGCTGTAGCCACTAATTGTATGAACTTTGGCGTTTATAGTAATGCGAGCATCGTTTATAAAAACATACCCATTACGTGGGCCATATTTTTGAATTTCGCGACCTAACGTTTTGTTTCCTTGGTAACCTACAAATAATACATCGGTGGTTTTGTCATTTAAAAATCGCTCAAGATAATTAACTATTCGGCCCCCTGTGCACATACCGCTTGCCGCTAATATTATGGCTGGTGTTTGCCGCGTACTTAAATAGTTGATAACAGCCATGTGCTCTTTGTGTGAATCAACCGTAGTTAGGTTTTTAAAATCGAGCGGATGCCTACCTTTTGCAACTTTGCGTTTAGCTTCGCTATCCCACAAGTGTTTAAAGTTTTTGTATTGCTCAGTAAAATTGGCTGCCATGGGGGAATCGAGTATTACGTGAATGTCTCGCCACTTAGATTTTTTAGATGAGCCATGTATGAGTTGCTCAAGCTCATATAGCAGCTCTTGTGTGCGGCCAATACTAAAAGCCGGTACTAAAATAACGCCGTTGTCGGCTACTGCGCGTTCAATAATGTTTTTTAGCGTTTTTGTACGCTCTTTACGGCCTTGATGATTTTTATCACCGTAGGTTGATTCAATAACTAGGGTGTCGGCTTTATAAGGCGCTTTAGGCGAAGGGAGTAGCGGGGTATACGGTGCGCCCAAATCTCCTGAAAATACAACGCGATGTTTGTTGTTATCATTATTTGTAATATCAATTTCAACGTAGGCAGAACCTAATATATGCCCCGCACGCTGAAATCTCGCCTTAGCTTTATCGGGCGCTTTGGAAGGCAGTTCAAACCACGTTTTATAATCAACAGCAACTATGCGTTTATTTAATAAGCTTAAACAGGCAGCTATAATTTTGGGGTCGCGGGTTACACCTACTTTTAAAGCATCTTCTATTACTAAAGGTAATAAACTGGCCGATGCAATACTTGTAAAAATAGGGCCTTTAAAACCGGCTGCTAACAAGTAAGGAATTCGACCAACATGGTCAATATGGCAATGGGTAACAATAAGCGCAGTAACATGGGTAATATCAAATTCAATTGAAAGATCTGCTTTAGAATCCTCACCCTGAAATAATCCGCAGTCAACAAGCACACTTGTTTGCTCGTTAATTACCAGTTCGTGGCACGAACCGGTAACTCCATTAACCGCTCCGTGGTGAAGTATTTGCATGATGGCTCACAGTAATTAGTCGTTTTTGTAATGATATTTACAGTAGAAGTTAAATTACAAAGATTCAAGGTAGGCTATAGCCGCAGTGTTTTAATAATAAAGAAAGCATATTTTCTTTATTAAAACTTAATTCCTAAGTTATTTATAATTTAACTGTCGTAGATCAACGTTCAGGCTATATTTAACCATATTTATTTACCATACTGTTGATTGCACGCTATGGTCGGTTATCGAGAGATAGAATTAAAGCTGTAATAGTATTGAAGTACTTTAAACAACTATTTGTGGTATTATTTTTAACATTGGAAAAATAAATCATTACAAAACTAGTGATAAATCATGTGTTTTACGTGCATTGTCTTGATAATATAGTTGTAATTAGCCATGCATAAATGTAAAGGTTTTGTATACTTATGAGAAGTACATATTCGTTGCGCTTTAGCTATACTTTTACACATATGGATACATAATGGATTTTTGGTTCCCTCTCTCAATTACGTTTATTATCTCACTTGTTGCCATAAAAGTGATTAATCCTATTGCTGTAAAAACAGGGTTGGTTGACTTCCCTTGCGATAGAAAAATACATAAAGGAAACATCCCTTTAGTTGGCGGAATTGCAATTTATTTAGCCGTATTAATTACTTCAATGTTATTTATAGAACACAGCCGAAACTTAAATATTTATTTAGTTGCATCAGCGTTGGTACTTTTTTTGGGTACTTTAGATGATCGTTATCAACTCTCGGTAAAAATCCGACTTGTTGCGCAAGTGCTTGTAGCCTCGTTAGTTATATTTGGAACAGAGATCTACTTACACAGCTTAGGATATATTTTAGGTTGGTTTGAACTCAAATTAGCAGGGTTTGGAATTGTATTAACGGTTATTGCCATTATTGCAGGAATCAATGCTATTAACATGATGGATGGCATGGATGGATTAGTCGGTTTACTTAGTGTAGTTGCATTTACTGCTTTGGCGTTTTTACTAAGTCGAGTAACTAATGCATGGTATTTGCTGCCTTTTTTATTTATTGCTGCCTTATTAGGGTATTTAATATTTAATCTTAAACTACACAGTTCAGTCACAAAAATATTTATGGGTGACTCAGGCAATATGCTCATAGGCTTAACTCTAGTTTGGCTTATGGTAATAGGAATAGAGTTAGATGCCCCAGCATTAAGACCTGTAACTGCCTTGTATATAATTGCTGTACCTTTAATGGATATGGCAACAGTAATAATGCGAAGAGTCAAATCAGGTGTATCCCCTTTTCAGGCTGACAGACAGCATTTGCATCATATTTTTGAAGCAGCAGGTTACAGCCATCGATTTTCGCTTATTGTTATTTCGTCTGGTGCAAGTATACTTGCCCTACTAGGTTGTTTGGCTGAAGTTTATGCTGTAGCTGAATGGATAATGCTAGTGTCTTTTTTATTGTTTTTTATGTGTTATTCGGCAATTACTAAACAAGTATGGAAAAAGCTAACGAAAATTTAGCCACATCAAGGATTTTATTTTGTTACTTACCAATAGATTAGAAAATAAATAATGAAAAATAATAAAGTTATAGTATCACTTCTCCCTTTTCTATTTTTAACAGGCTGTGCTATGTCACCCCCTGTTCTTCATGCCACACGTGCTCTAATAGACGAACCAATAAAATCTAACAGTGCTAGCGCATTACCCACGTATTTAAGTGATGTATTAGACTCTAAGCCGCAAGGCTATACAGGGCAATACAATAATATTGAGTTTACATTAGGCCTGCAATATACGTCAGCATTGGGTGAAAACTGTAGAGTGGTTTATTTAAAAAGAGCAGAACAATTAGCCGAACAAGAACGTCGAGCTGTGTGTAAAAATACCAACCAGCAATGGGTAGTAACGCCTCAAGTAATTGAAAACAAAAACAACCAAATTAGCTTTGGAGCTTAAGCCCTTTATGAACATGCTAAGCAAAATATTTCAAACATTTTTAATATTAACCTGCTCTACCTTTAGTCTATTTAGCGCTAATGTTACTGCAGCAGAACAAATGTCTTTAAGCCAGCTTGAAAGCGCAGGTACAACTCAAACGCAACTACCTAATACTGCGTTACAAAATGGAACATATAATAAACAAGGGCGTTCTGGAACATTATTGCCAGGCGAAATGTCAGCGGCTGAATTACTACCTACTCCAGAGCTTGGCTTACCACCTCCATATGGTGCAAACTTATTTGCCGGTGGTTACGAAAGTGAGCGCCAAGATGGTTTAAACGACGATTATACAATAGCACCAGGCGACAAAGTTTCTATTTGGCTGTGGGGTGCAATAAATCAATCAGAAGTTATAACGGTTGATAACCAAGGTAATTTATTTATAACTAATGTAGGTCCTGTATACGTAGCAGACGTAAAAGCAAGCCAGCTAAATAGTTACGTAAGTAATAAAATAAAAGAAGTATATAAAAGTAGCGTACAAATATACGTAAACTTACTTACAGCAACGCCAGTGAGTGTTTACATAAGTGGTAGCATTGTTCGTCCTGGGCAATATGCAGGTATAGCTTCCGACAGTATTTTGTACTACTTAAAGCGAGCCGGTGGAATAGACTCTGAGCGAGGCAGTTACCGCTCTATAAAGGTATTACGAGACGATAAAGTAATTCAAAATATTGACCTATACGACTTTATACTAAGTGGTTACCTCCCTAAGTTTAACTTTAAAGACAACGACGTAATTTTAGTTGAGCGCCAAAAGGCAACAGTTGTTGTATCAGGAAGTGTAAGAGCACCATTTAGGTTTGAGTTTAAAGATAATCAAGCAACGGGAGAGCAACTAGCAAAATTTGCCTTGCCACTTGCTAAAGTAAGCCACGTAGGAATAGTAGGCGATCGTAAAACAGGCCCATTTTCGGTTTACTTACCTTACAACGAGTTTAAAAGCTTTACACTTAAAGATGGCGACCGCCTTATTTTTAACGACGATATACGTGCTCAAGTACTCGACATTCAGGTAGCTGGCAGTTATTTAGGGCCTTCGTACTTTGCAGTAAAAAATAACACACGCTTGCACGACTTACTTGCCAATATACAAATAAATAAAGACCTTGCTGACTACAAGTCAATTTATATACAGCGTAAAAGCGTAGCTAAAAAACAAAAAGAAATGATTGACCAAGCGTTAGACCGATTAGAGCGCAGCATATTTACCGCCCCAGCGTCGTCCGACGGAGAAGCTAAAATAAGAGCCGAAGAAGGTAAAATGATTTTAGAATTTACAGAACGTGCCCGCAAAGCGATTCCGCTTGGCAAGGTTGTAATTTCAGATCAAGGCCAAGTAGCTAATATTCGTTTAGAGCAGGGGGATGTAATACACATACCAGCCAAAACAGACCTAATACACATAGGCGGCGAAGTACTTATGCCACAAGCGCTAGTGTATAACCCAAATGCAACAATTGACGACTACATAGCATGGGCGGGTGGCTACAGCGAACGCGCCAATTACGAGCAAATAATGGTAATACACCCTAACGGCATGATAGACGTAGACGCCTACGGCAACTTAAAACCAGGGGATCAAATATTAGTATTACCAAAAGTCGACACTAAGTTTTTGCAATCGGTTAAAGATATAACGCAAATAATTTATCAAATTGCTATTGCGGCAAATGTGGCCACCTAAATGACCACAGTACTTAAACGTAATAACTGGGCAATATGGCGCGACGTTATATTTGCCCTTTTTGTACGAGAAATCCGCACAGGCTTCAACGATAAATTTGGTTTATCGTGGGCGATATTTCAGCCATTAAGCTTTATATTTTTACTATCGTACTTACGCGGCCTGATCTCAGGTAGTGACTCGCATACAGTGCCCACATTCGAATTTATGATGTACGGCATGCTGTTAATTCAATTGTTTTTAGAAACTTTAAATAACTCAGCAAATTCAATAAAAAAAAATAAAGCCTTATTTGCCTTTAGGCAAGTGCAGCCAATTAGTAGTGTATTAGCCAGTAGTTGTTTTTATTTACTCGTTAAGCTATTTGTATTTTTGCTTATATTATTGCTTATGTTTTTATTTAAAATGGATATTAATATAGACAATCCATTATTTTTAATAACTAACGCTTTTGCAGTATGGATTATAGCGTTGTCACTGGGGTTACTATTTGCTATTGGACAATGTTATGTACCTGAAATTACTAAAGTGCAAAGTATTTTAACTAGGCCTTTGTTTTTTATATCGGGTGTATTTTTTTCGATGGAGGATATACCTAAAGAGTACTGGCCATATTTAGATTGGAACCCAATTTTGCATGCAATAGAGTTAACTCGTCATGCGGCTTATAGCACTTACCCTACAGAGGCAGTAAGTGAGTTTTATTTATTAGCTTGTACGATTGTATTATTGTTTTTTGCTTTAGCTGTTTACCACGTTTCGTGGAAACAGGCGCTAAGCAGGTAACCTTATGCAACAAGGAGTATTAAGTGATTAAGCTGCAAAATGTTACCAAGTACTACCCCTCTACGTTAGGTAACCAATATATTTTTAAAAATATAAGCTTTGAAATACCTAGCGGCCATAACATTGCTATTTTAGGCTCTAATGGCGCAGGTAAATCTACGTTATTTAAAATGCTTGCTGGCAGCGAATACCCTAATAAAGGTGAAATTATTACCGACCTTCACTTATCGTGGCCGGTAGCGCTTGCCACAGGGATTCACCCGCAAATGAGCGGTGCCGAAAATGCCCGCTTTATAGGGATGATTAACGGTGTTGCCGACTTAGACCAATACGTGCGCCGTGTACGCCAATTTGCCGAGCTGGGTCCAAAGTTTGATTTACCAGTAAAAACTTACTCTAGCGGCATGAAACCCCGCCTAGCATTTGCTTGTTCAATAGGTATAGATTTTGACGTATACCTAATAGATGAGGTTACCTCGGTAGGCGATGCAAACTTTAGAAAAAAAACGCGCGAAGCCCTCACACAAAAAAGTAAAAATGCTAATGTGATAATGGTAAGCCACGAAATGGACGAACTACGCCATTTTTGTGATAGCGCCATTGTATTGCACCAAGGTGAACTTACTTTTTACAACGATTTAGAGCAAGGAATTGCTCATTACCAGGCATTATAATTATGAGTCAACAAGCGGTAGAAAAAATAGAACAGCGCTTTACAGAGCTAGGGTTAAAAACCGATAAAGCCATTTGGGATAATGGTGAGGAGTTAATAGGGCTTGCTCAACGGGTTGAACAAAATGATATATACCTAGCAAGGCGTGTTATGCAGCGCGCTCGTAATTTAAAACCTAAAAGCGAGCAAATAAATAAAGAGTTAGCTAGGCTTACTGACAAAATAAATAGCAAAGCAAAGCAAACGCAATCAAGTACCTCTACCGAGCAAAATGCAAAACCAAACGTAAAGCAAGCTGCTATGGCTAGGTTAAATAATAAGCGCGGCCTACACTTATTTACTAAGCCGTGGTTTGTACTATTGGTTGTGCCTTTTATATTATTTGCTTTTTACCAACTCGTTTTAGCAGCCCCACGATATGAGAGCCGTGCACAATTAATAATTCAGCAGCCCGACGGCATGGCAACAATGGACCCGTCAATGGCGCTACTTAGTGGCCTAGGTGTGGGTGGTAACTCAACAGCCGATACCGAAATAGCTAAAGCGTACATACACTCGCAAGACATGCTTAACTACCTGCAACAACACAGTAATTTAAAAGCACATTACCAAGAGCATGGCGATATTTTTACGGGGTTAAGTAGCAACGCTAGCAGTGAAGACCTACTAAGTTATTACATTGACCACACCACTATTGAAATAGACGAAGACTCAGGCGTACTAAAAATATTAGCCCAGGGCTTTACGCCTGAATTTGCAAACACTCTAACGCAAACAATAGTTAACCGCGCAGAGTGGTATATAAATTCAATAGGCCACCAACTAGCTGATGCGCAATTAAAGTTTATACGATTAGAGCATGCAAAAGTTGAGCAACGCTTACGCGACGCACAAAAAAACACTCTTGCGTTTCAGCAAAAAAATAACTTACTCGACCCAGAAGCCGAAGGCATGGCGCTGCAGCAAATAACCTATGGGCTTGAGGGGCAAATAGCCACTAAAAGTGCAGAGCTAAAAGGGCTACGCTCAACCATGACCGAAAAAGCCCCGCAAGTAGTTATGTTAGCGTCGGAGCTTAGCGCTCTTAAAACCCAGTTAGAGCTAGAGCGAGATAGGCTTTCTACTCAGCAAGGCACCAATAGTAATATTAAAAATAATGGAACCTCTGTAAGTGAAGTGCTTGCGCAATTTTCTGACTTAAAAATTGAGTTAGAGCTAGCGCTTAAAGGTTATACCTCTTCTGAGGTATCGCTTGATAAAGCCAGAATAGAGGCTTATAGGCAGCTTAAATATTTAGTAGTGGTTGAGTCAGCCACGCTACCACAAAACAATAAATACCCAGCTACCTTATACAATATTTTACTCTTTGCTGTATTACAGTTAATGCTGTTTGGTATTGGTAAAATAGTTTTAGCCACAGTAAAAGAGCTAAGGTAAACTTCAAGTTATAAAGTTTAATTAAAATTAATAGATAGGATTCTATATGCACTCTTTAAAAGCACCTGCCACAAAGTCGGCACGCAAAGGCATAATATTAGCGGGCGGCTCGGGTACTCGCTTATATCCGCTTACAAAAGTAGTAAGTAAACAACTAATGCCAGTTTACGATAAACCGATGATTTTTTACCCGGTATCTACTTTAATGATGGCAGGTATTACCGAAATTTTAATTATTTCGACCCCCGCTGAATTACCTCGCTTTAAAGAGCTACTAGGCGATGGTAGTGCATGGGGTATAACATTTGAATACAAAGAGCAACCAAGTCCAGATGGCCTAGCGCAAGCATTTTTATTAGCTGAAGACTTTTTACAAGGCCAATGCGCGGCACTTGTGCTTGGCGATAACCTGTTTTACGGTCACGATTTATCATTATCACTGCAAAATGCAACTGAGTGCGAGCAAGGTGCTACAGTGTTTGGTTACCATGTTTCAAACCCTAAATCGTATGGTGTGGTTGAATTTGACCAAAATGGCAAAGCCATTTCAATAGAAGAAAAGCCAGATAAACCTAAATCTAACTACGCTGTACCAGGGTTATACTTTTTTGATAGTCGCGTAGTGGAGTTTGCTAAAAACGTAAAACCATCTGAGCGAGGCGAGCTTGAAATTACCGACGTAATAGACCAATACCTCGCTAATAAAGAGCTAAACGTAGAAATAATGGGCCGTGGCACAGCTTGGTTAGATACAGGTACACTTGATGATTTGCTTGATGCTGCTAACTTTATTCGCGCAATAGAAAAACGCCAAGGCTTAAAAATTAACTGCCCAGAAGAAATAGCCTACCGCATGGGTTACATAAATGCAGAACAGCTTAAAAAGCTAGCAAAGCCGCTTAAAAAATCAGGCTATGGCAAGTACTTATTATCGCTTTTAGATCAAACTGTATTTTAATAGGCATTAAAATGAAATTTATTGAAACTAGCATCCCTGATGTAAAAATTATTGAGCCACAAGTATTTGGTGACGAGCGCGGTTTTTTTATGGAAACTTTTCGCACAGAGCTATTTAACCAACACTGTGGCGAGCGCACTTTTGTGCAAGAAAACCACAGTAAATCGGCGCACGGTATACTGCGCGGCTTACACTACCAAACACAAAATACCCAAGGTAAATTGGTACGTGTAACGCAAGGTGAAGTATACGACGTAGCAGTAGATATGCGCCAAAGTTCGCCAACTTTTGGGCAGTGGGTTGGGGTATTACTGTCGGCTGAAAATAAACGGCAGCTTTGGGTACCAGAAGGATTTGCACATGGTTTTTATGTAACTACCGAAACCGCCGAATTTGTATATAAATGTACTGACGTTTATAACCCAAATGTTGAAGTATCAATGAAATGGGACGACCCAACTCTAAATATTGATTGGCCATTAGTTGAAGGTAAGTTACCGCAGTTATCAGCTAAAGACGAAGCCGGCCTTAGCTTTAAAAACGCCCCGAAATTTTAATAGCCAAAAATTAAGTATTCATTATGAAAATATTAGTAACAGGTAAAAATGGCCAGCTAGGCTCAGAGTTACAAAAAACCTGCCCAAGCAATGTAGAGCTAATATGCTTTGGCTCAAAAGAGCTTGATATTAGTAATGCCGAACAGGTAAACGAGTTACTAATAACACACTCGCCAGATATAGTTATTAATGCAGCAGCTTATACAGCGGTTGATAAAGCCGAAACCGATACCGATACAGCCTATGCTGTAAATGAGCAAGGTGCAGCTAATTTAGCAAATGCATGTAAAAATATTGACGCAAAGCTTATACATATATCTACCGACTTTGTGTTTGATGGCACAAGCACTATGCCTTATACCGCAAGCGATGCAACAAATCCCTTGGGCGTTTATGGCGCGTCTAAACTAGCTGGTGAGCAGGCTATTAATGAAATTTTAGGCTCGCAAGCAACTATAGTGCGTACCGCGTGGGTTTACTCTGTTTTTGGTAATAACTTTGTAAAAACAATGTTACGATTAATGGCAGAAAAAGAACAGTTAGGTATAGTAGGCGACCAAGTTGGTACGCCAACGTGGGCGGCAGGTTTGGCTAATATGCTATGGGCTTTAGTAGCTAAAGCAAGCAGTGAGCAAGTTTTAAATACTGAAAATACAGCAACTATTTTAAATTGGACCGATGCGGGTGTTGCTTCGTGGTACGATTTTGCAGTAGCAATACAAGAGCTTGCAATTGAGCAAGGGCTATTAACTAAATCAATACCTATTAGTGCAATACCAGCAGCAAGCTACCCAACACCAGCTAAACGCCCAGCATTTAGCGTGTTAAATAAAGCTCAGACTGAAGAAATAAGTGGCGTAAAAACAGTTCACTGGCGCACACAGTTAAAAGAAATGCTAACAGAGCTAAAACTTAACCAATAGGTTAATTTTGTAGGTGAGGCTTCTACCTCCTAATAAAGTGATTAAGAGATTATTATCACCACCGAGAACACAGAGAAGTGAAGGAGAAGAACTAATAACTTCTCAGTGTAGCGCGCAGCGCCTCGGTGCTCTCGGTGGTAAAAATGTTTTGTAGTTGAGGTTTTATACCTCGCTTATAGAGTAAGTAATTAAGACATTATTATCACCACAGAGAGCACAGAGAGCACAGAGAAGTGAAGGAGAGGATCTAATAATTTCTCAGTGTAGCGCGCAGCGCCTCTGTGCCCTCGGTGGTAAATTTTTTTTGGCTAAAGCTCATAAAGTGATTAAGAGATTATTATTACCACCGAGAAGACAAAGAGAAGTAAAGGAGAAGAGCTAGTAACTTCTCCGTGTAGCGCCTCTGTGCTCTCGGTGGTAAAAATGTTTTGTAGGTGAGGTTTTATACCTCGCTCATAAAGTGGTTAAGAGATTATTATAACCACAGAGGACACAGAGAAGTGAAAGAGAAGAGCTAGTAACTTCTCTGTGTAGCGCGAAGCGCCTCTGTGTTCTCGGTGGTAAAATACGGGTTTATATTTATTTAGGTGCTAAATAGATTCTAAGGGCGCTATTTATGGAAGATTTGGTAACTAAAACTGTAATTGGTTGCGCTATTGAAGTACATAAAACACTTGGTCCTGGTTTATTAGAATCTAGTTATGAAAATTGCTTACTTTATGAGTTACAGCAAGCTGGTTTGTTACCTATGAATCAAGTTGCATTACCGATTAGCTATAAAAGTATAAGTATAGATGCAGGGTATAGGTTAGACATATTGATACCTGAAAAATTAATTATTGAATTAAAAGCTGTTGATAAACTGCTGCCTATTCATTCAGCTCAGCTTATAACTTATTTAAAGTTAACAGGCATAAAAACTGGGCTATTAATTAATTTTAATCAGGTCCGGTTGCTTGACGGGCTGAAACGTATTAGCGTGTAAAATCCGCTCTCCAGCCGGTAAGCTAGGAGAAGTGAAAGAGAAGAGCTAATAACTTCTCCGTGTAGCGCGAATCGCTTCTGTGCCCTCGGTGGTAAAATTGTTTTGTAGGTGAGGTTTTATACCTCGCTCATAAAGTGATTAACCACCACAGAGAGTACAGAGAAGTGAAGGAGAAGATCTAATAATTTCTCAGTGTAGCGCGAAGCGCCTCTGTGTCCTCGGTGGTAAAATTGCTTTGGGCTAAATGCTCATAAAGTAATTAAGAGATTAAGAGATTAAGAGATTAAGAGATTAAGAGATTAAGAGATTAAGAGATTAAGAGATTAAGAGATTAAGAGATTAAGAGATTATTATTACCACCGAGAAGACAAAGAGAAGTGAAAGAGAAGATCTAATAACTTCTCTGTGTAGCGCGAAGCGCCTCTGTGTTCTCGGTGGTAAAATTGCTTTGGGCTAAAACTCATAAAGTGATTAAGAGATTATTATTACCACCGAGAAGACAAAGAGAAGTAAAGGAGAAGAGCTAGTAACTTCTTAGTGAAGCGCGAATCGCTTCTGTGCCCTCGGTGGTAAAAATGTTTTGTAGGTGAGGTTTTATACCTCGCTCATAAAGAGGTTAATCACCACCACAGAGAGCACAGAGCAGTGAAAGAGAAGAGCTAGTAACTTCTCCGTGTAGCGCGCAGCGCCTCGGTGGTAAAGTTGTTTTGTAGGTGAGGTTTTATACCTCGCTTATAAAGAGGTTAATCACCACAGAGAATACACAAAACAAAGAGAAGTGATTGCAGGCGCTTAGCTTGCTGGTGTTATTAAGCTTCTTGGTTATAAAAATATTTTGTAAGTGAGGTATAAACCTCACTTTTTAGGCGAGTAAAGTAATTATTATTACTAAATAAAAACACATAAAAGGTCAAAATAAATAACCTTTTATTACCTTACTATTTAGTAAACAACAATTTGTAGTCTTACGGCTTACAGCTTACGACTCGTAACGATGACATAAGGCGTATAGCCAAAATTTGTAAAATGGAATAACAGATGACAGTAAAAAATTTATTAGTAACCGGCGGTGCTGGTTTTATAGGTGCCAACTTTGTACATTACTGGTTAGCGCAAAACCCACAAGACAAAGTAATAGTGCTAGACGCACTTACTTATGCTGGTAACAAAGCCAATCTAGACAGTGTAGCAAACAACCCAAATATGACCTTTGTACACGGCGATATTTGCGATACAGCGTTAATCGAAAACCTAATCGACACTCATCAGTTAAACACCATAGTACACTTTGCAGCAGAGTCGCATGTAGATCGCTCGATAACTGGGCCCGACGCCTTTATTGAAACAAATATACTAGGTACATACAGCTTATTAAAAGCAGCTAAAAAAAAGTGGATAGACGAGCCTAAAGCAGCTGGTAACGAGCCTTTAGAACATCGCTTCCACCATGTAAGCACCGACGAAGTATACGGCACATTAAGCGCAACTGATCCTGCGTTTACTGAAGAAACAGCTTACGCACCAAACTCACCATATTCTGCATCAAAAGCGGCAAGCGATCACTTAGTACGCGCATACCACCATACTTATGGGCTTGAGGTTACTACATCAAATTGCTCAAACAACTATGGGCCGTTCCATTTTCCTGAAAAACTAATACCGCTTATTGTTACTAATATTTTAAACGACAAGCCTCTACCTGTTTATGGCGATGGCCAACAAATACGTGATTGGTTATACGTAGAAGATCACGCACGCGGCATAGAGCTTGTGCTTAAAAAAGGTCGCATAGGCGAAAACTATAATATTGGCGGTAATAACGAATGGGCCAATATAGATATAGTTAAATTGGTATGTAAAGTAATGGGTGAAAAATTTGCCAATAACCCAGAGCTTGCAAAACGCTTCCCTAATGCTAAAGCTGCTATGGAAAATAACGTTGAGCAACTAATTACTTATGTTGAAGACCGTGCAGGGCACGACCGACGCTATGCAATTGATGCAACTAAAACAAATAACGAGCTAGGCTATGTACCAGCAGAAAGTTTTGAAACAGGCTTTGCTAAAACATTAAATTGGTATTTAGATAACGAGGCATGGTGGAGTGAATTAATGAATATGGGCAATAAATAATTATGCTAAATTTATTTAAAAGTACGAAAAAGTTTTCACAGATTTTTTCTTCGAAAGAAGGGGTTGAAAACCAGCAAAAAAGTAATTTGTTAAATGAAGAAAATAGAATCGCTCGCATTGAAAAAATGAAAAAAGAGCAAGCAAGTATTCAAATTAAGAGAGTTAAAGAAAGCTCATTAGTAGATAAAGATTGGTACCTTGCATTCTACAGTGATCTCACTGGTAGTGATGTTTGCCCTATTGAGCATTATGTTTTATTTGGTTGGAAAGAAGGTCGTAACCCGAATGCGTACTTTGATACGAATTGGTTTATAAATGAATATCAGCTGGAAAGTAATGTGTGCCCATTACTGCACTATATAGATAATTGGAGCGCAAAAGCGTTAATACCTTCGCCAAAATTTGATTCTATAGATTATGTTGAAAGCCACAAAGATATTAAAGAAGCAAGTATAGAGCCACTTAGCCATTATTTGGAATATGGTGTATATGAGGGTCGTCAATATAGATCTTTAACAGGGTATGTAGATGAGGCTTATATTGAATACGAACAAACTAAGCTGTTTTTGTCTGATTGGTATTCAATGACAAACGAAGACCTTCGAGAGTCAGGTGTGAATGCGATTGAACATTTTGCTTTATATGGGCAATTTGAGTTTAGAAGCCCAAATCCGTATTTTGATTTGAAGTGGTATACAAAAAAATATGCAGAAGAAATTGGTTATAATGAAAGTGCATTTTTATTTTATGCTAATCATGGATGGAAATTAGGACACTCTCCATCACCAAAATTTGATGCAGCTCGCTACAGTAAAGAGTATCTTGAAGGTAGAGAGCAAGAGCCATTAGCACACTTTTTAATGGAAGGTAAAAAGCAAGGTTTGCGTGCTTTTTATGCGAATGCTCTAGAGGTTTCTAGCGGAGGGGTATTAAGGTTTGACCCAGAGGCGGTTTTAACTAAAGATGCGCCATTGCGAGCCTTAATAGATAACATACCTACAAAGTTAAATCCTGCTAGTAACTATTACTCAAATGTTTTAAATATACATTGGGTTATGCCTGACTTTTCACCTGGAGCAGGCGGCCATATGACTATTTTTAGAACGATTCGGTATCTTGAAACGTTTGGCCATACAAACACAATTTGGATTTATAACCCAACTTTACACGAGTCAGAATATGCCGCTTACCAAGATATAATCCAACATTTTCAATTAGTGAAAGCACAAGTTAAATTTACCTCTGATCCTAAATTTTTAGCAGCAAACGGAGATGTTGTATTTGCTACAGATTGGGGGAGTGTAAGTTATGTTAATTCAATGGCTGGTTTTAAACGACGATTCTACTTTGTACAAGATCATGAGCCAGAGTTTTATGCTCAGGGGTCATATGCTATTTCAGCAAGAAATACTTATAAACACGATTTAGATTGCGTATGTGCAAGCCCTTGGCTAAAGCAATTAATGGAAAATAAATATGGCCGTTGGGCTAGAGAGTTTTGGCTTTCAGTTGACTTTAATACATATAGCCTGCCAGAAGTCGAAAGAGAAAATAGTGATGTTGTAAAAATTGCATTTTATGCACGTCATTTTACCTCGAGAAGAGCAGTAGAGCTTGGCTTTTTAGCATTAGAGGCTCTAGCTGAAAAAGGCTTAAATATTGAAGTTCATAGTTTTGGTGCGCCACTACCATTCAACTCTGCGCCATTTAAATGTATTGATCATGGCATATGTGATACTGACCAATTAGCCAAGCTTTACCAAACATGTGATTTAGGAGTTGTTTTTTCTGCAACGAATTATTCTTTAATTCCACAAGAAATGATGGCGTGTGGGATCCCTGTAGCTGAACTTGATGTAGAAAGCACGCGAGCTATCTTTCCTGAGGGAGTAGTATCTTATTTATCTACAGAGCCTAGAGAAATGGCGGAGCAATTAGCTGAATTGGTAGTAAATGATGAAAAAAGAAAACACCAAGCGCAGATAGCCTATGAGTGGGTGAGCCAATTTACTTGGGAAGATGCTGCAAAAGCGGTTGAGCAAGCTATATTTGAGCGCCTTCCAGAGCTAGGTTTTGAGTATAAAAAAACTGAAAAAAACAAAGGTATTAAAGCCTCTGTAATTATACCTACTTGGAACGCCGGTGATGTTTTTAAAAAGGTAATTAAACGCCTACAAGAACAAAAAGCGCCTTGGGAGTATGAGGTACTAGTTGTTGATAGCGGCTCAAAAGACGATACAGTCGAGTTTATAAAAAGTAACCCAGATATAAACTTACATGTTATACCTAATTCTGAATTTCAGCATGGTAGAACACGTAATCTAGCTATCAGCATGACCAAAGGTGAGTTTGTAGCAGTGCTTACTCAGGATGCTTTACCTGTAGATGAGTATTGGCTTTACAATATGGTTACGGCTTTAGAGCACTACCCTAATGCGGCAGGTGTATTTGGTAAACACTTTGCTTGGCCGGATGCAGACCCATATACCAAAAGGGATTTAGTGAGTCATTTTGAAAACTTCGAAAACTTCCCTTATTGTGTATCGCAAAGTACAGACAGTACTAAATGGAAAAATAAAGATTTAGGCTGGCAACAGTTTTTACACTTTTATAGTGATAACAATTCAATGATGCGTAAAAGCGTGTGGGAGACCCTGCCTTACCCTGAAGTTCCTTTTGGTGAAGACCAAGCTTGGGCATGGGAAATAATAAAGGCTGGCTACCAAAAAGTTTACTGTAAGCAAGGCGCGGTTTTTCACTCTCATGATTTTGATGAAGGGAACGTAGAAAAGCGTGCTTTTGAAGAAGCTGAGTTTTTCCGTGATGTTTTCGGTTATACAATGATTGACTCAGATAAAGTTAGCGATGAGATCGTTCGTTTAAACGCTTACGACAAAGAGTGGGGTGAGAAAAACTCTCTCACAGCAGATATGATTAAAAGACGTATAGCGTCTAATTCAGCTCGTTTAACAGGTTTTAATAAGGCAAATTTAAATGGAAACTAAGTTAATTATACTATGCGCCACTCAAAGGTGCGGCTCTACAATGATTGTAGAAGACTTAAGAAATACTAATGTAATGGGTAAAGCAGAAGAGTACTTTATACCATGGAACCCAGAGAAAGATGTTGACTGGCTTAAAAGCTTTGAGGCTATTATTGAAAAGTCTAAAACAGATAATGGGGTATCAGCTATCAAAGTAATGGCGAACCAGCTTAAAAGTATCGAACATTGTTTATCATTAACTAATTTAGAACCTTCAAAAGAAGGACTATTCCCAAGAGTAAAAAGTTTACTATCTAATGCGACATTTATTCGAATAAAGCGTGATGGAATAGTGAGGCAGGCAATATCTAGAGTTATAGCAACTAAGACTGGAGTGAATCACGCTCTTCATAACAATGATTCGGACTACAAACCAGGTAACTTACTGAAAGATAAGAATCTTGATTACAACTCTAATATAACTTATAAAAATGAAGAGATTGACATTGAAGTCATAAATATCGCACGAGAAACATTGCTTTGGGATGAGGTACTTAAAAGTTGGGGGGTTAATTCACCTCTTGAGTTACATTACGAGCAGGTTTGTAGAGCTTACCCAAATTATTTAACTCGCGTATCAAATTATTTAGGGATAAAATTTGATTTAGAAAGCTTGCCTAAAGCCAGAAATATAAAAAAGTTATCAAACAATAAAAATGAAATTTTGATTACCAATTACCTTGAGGAGTAGCTGGTGCTATGAATTGTAAAGATTTTTTTAAGTCTGTCGATTTGGTAGGTGAGGTCTTAAAGGTTAATAATAAAAGGTTTCGTTTAGTTGATCATAAAGCTAAAGTATTTGAAGGGAAAAAAGTAAATATTAGAAATGAGTGCGGTGTAAAAGTATATTTAGAAGAGGACTCAATGGACTCTGTTGCTAAGGGAGGGCTTGAAGTAAATGCCACCTTAGGAACAAGTAATAATATTGTTGTAATAGGACGTAATGCTAAAATTACAGGAAAAATTTTATTCAATGGTTCAGAAAACGTATGCTTTATACATGGTGATACGCCATATCCAATAGGTAGTAGTGTTGATTTCAGGTACAATTCTAAGGGGAGCATAATTGAAATAAAAGAGAAGTTTACTTCTAATGGCTTAACTTGTGTACTAGGTAGTAACACTGAGATAGTTATAGGCAAGGATGTAATGGTAGCGCATGGTGTTTCAATCTATACAACCGATATGCATGGAATATTTGATGTTGAGGATAAAAAAATACTCAACTTACCTAAAAGTGTTACTGTTTCTGACCATGTTTGGTTAGGGAAGGACTGTATGATTACCAAAGGTGTTTGTATAGGAACCGGTTCTATAGTTGGTGCCAAAGCTCTAGTTTCGAAAAATGTACCTGAGTTTTCTATCTCAGGTGGGGTGCCAAATACTACAATACGTAAAAACATTTCATGGACTAGACCTCAAAATCCAACAATAGAGCAAATATATGATGTATATAATGAAATTAAATCAGATGCTTAAATAAGGGTTTAGATTATATTCTAGCTTAGAATAAATAATATATTAAAGTGGCCTAATTTGGAGTTGAGGTATTCTTTTTAACTCTTTCAATAAAATAATATAATTTTTATTTATTTCTGTTATCTATTGATGTTTATTTATTAAATTATAAGCTAATTCTTTGAATAAATTGCGGTTAGTGATGCGATTTTTAACTTGTTGCAGGTGCTTTGAGTATTTAAAGTTTAATAAGCTTTTTGCCATTTTAATAGTTTTTCACTCTAGGCTAATAAATTAAGATAACGGTTAAGGTAAGTTCGATAAAAAAGGTTATCCTTTTCTGTTTTTTAATAGGTATATGAATGATTGAAATTTTACCGCTAGAGCTTCGGATAAGGCTTAGAAAAATTGATTGGCTTGCTCGTTTTTACCGCAAATATATTATTAAAATGGTTGATGATAACGTGGCAGGCAGTGATGCTAATAATTATTTAAATACAAGTACTCAAAATACGTTTTTCCTCTCATTACTCCCCAAGGTAACCCAAGGTGTAAAAATATCTATTATTACGCCGGTTTATAAGCCGAACCTTGAGCATTTTAAGGCTATGGTTGAGTCTGTAATTGGACAGTCTTATGGTAATTGGGAGCTAATTTTAGTTGACGATTGCTCAAATGATTTTGAGTTAACTCAATTATTAAATACCTACTCGCAGCACCCACAAATTAAAGTCCATAAGCGCGAGGTTAATGGGCATATTTCGGTTGCATCTAATGATGCCCTTAATTTAGCTACTGGTGAGTATATTGCTTTACTTGACCATGATGATTTATTGCATAAGTACGCCTTAAACACGGTCGCGCTATTTATAAAAAATGAGCCCTTAACTAATATTTTATATAGTGATGAAGATAAAGTTAACGAGCAAGGTGAGTTTGAACAGGCTCATTTTAAGCCTAAATTTAGCCCAGACTTACTGTATTCGCATAATTATATTTGCCATTTAGGGGTTTATAAAAAAGAGCTGTTAAATACCATTGGCGGGTTTACTAAAGGTGTAGAAGGCAGCCAAGACTACGATTTACTATTACGGGCAATTAAAGCGTGTAACGCAAAAGAAATTGTCCACATACCTTATGTTTTATACCATTGGCGTATTGCAGCAGGCTCTACTGCACTCGCTGGGAGTGAAAAAAATTATACGCACGATGCCGGCTTAAAAGCGCTGCAATGCTATTTTAGTGATACCGCTGACATAACTGTAGAAACAGGTTTGCTTAGTAATACCTATAAGGTGAATTGGCCTATTCCCAAGCAGCTGCCTTTAGTGTCTATTATTATACCTACTAAAAATAGTGCTCAGCTAGTTAAGCAGTGTATTGACTCGCTTTATACTTTAACTCGTTATACACACTTTGAGGTACTACTGGTTGATAACCAATCTGATGACCCTGAATCTATTAGCTATTTTAAGCAACTAGAAAGTGCTAAAAAAGTACGCTTACTCACCTACAACAAACCCTTTAATTACTCGGCTATTAATAATTACGCAGTAAGTAAAGCCAACGGTGAGGTGATTGTTTTAATGAATAATGACATTGAAATACAATCACCTAATTGGTTAAACGAAATGCTAGGCCATGCCTTACGCAATGATGTTGGGTGTGTTGGTGCAAAATTGTACTACCCAAATAATACAATACAACATGCTGGTGTAGTTACAGGTATAGGTGGTGTAGCTGGGCATGCGCATAAATATTTACCAAAAGAACATGCTGGTTATTTTAAACGCCTTAAAATAACACAAAATTTTTCGGCTGTTACTGCGGCTTGCTTAGCGGTTAGAAAATCTGTATTTGAGCAAGTAGGTGGATTAAACGAGCAACATTTAACCATAGCCTTTAATGATGTTGATTTTTGTTTAAAAGTACAACAAGCAGGGTATTTAAATGTATGGACTCCGTATGCTGAGATGATACATCATGAGTCGGTTAGCCGTGGTGCTGAAGATACTCCTGAAAAAATAAAGCGCTTTGATCAAGAGGTTAGCTATATGAAAAATACATGGGGTGAGCAGCTTAAAAACGACCCATGCTATAGCCCTTGGTTAAGCCAAACCAGAGAAGACTTTTCGTTAAAATGAACAATACCAAACGAGTAATTATACACACCGGCCCAGGTAAAACTGGGTCGTCAGCTATACAAGCGTGGCTTGTTAAAAATATAACGCATTTAGAATCAAATAGTATTTTTTATCCTAAACACGACCTGTCTAAAGATAAGATTAGCTCTGGAAACTTGCGAGAAATACTAACACAAGCTAAAAATGGTACTTGGCAAGTTGATGCCGAGAAGGTAACAAGTTTATTACTTAAATTTGAAAAAACCGGTCATTCGACTCTACTTTTGTCGTCAGAGTTTTTCTTCCACAGAATTATTGATATTCAAAAACTGATACCCCATGCTGAATTTATTGCCTATGTACGTAACCCTGTAGAGCTTTTAGAGTCTAATTATAATCAATCCGTTAAGCGACATTCTAATATTAAACCATTTATTGCGCCGCCTGAAATAGACAGCTTTTTATGGCAATACTTAGAGCGTGTTTTTAAAAATATAGATAGCAAAAAAATGCACCTACGCCCGTTTGATGAGAGACTGATGCAAGGAGGTAATATAGTTGCAGATATGCTTTGTGTATTGGGTATGAGTTTGGATAAAGGTTTTAAAAATAGTAGAATTAACCCCTCTTTTACCTTTGAAAGCTTAGAGTTTAAGCGCTTACTAAATCATTTTGGTTTGGGGGCATTAGAGCCTAAATTAGATGCAGCATTGCAAAGTTGTGATATTGGTAGTAGGGAGTATTCTTTAATTTCGCCCGATACCTTTAATGTATTAAATAGCCAAAGCTGTGAAAAAATGACCAGTTTTATAGAGCACTATAGACAACCTCATTTGTTGCCGCTATTGAACATTTTTAAAAATGTGCAGCAGCGATTTTTTGTAAAGCAGAGCGCTTCTTTATCGCAGTTAGCATTAATTTCTGAGTATTTACTTAAATATGATTCTGCATTGCATGCAAAATTAGTTAGCTTAGTAATGAGTCACCCTAATTTAATGATTGATACGCCAGCTATTTATGATCTGTTTAATGTGCAATATGAAACGATAGACCATAATACGTTAATTGACGATTTGCTGTTAAAGCATATAAACCAGTTTACTGTTCACCCGAGTAAAAGAGGTAAAATTTGCTACGAGCTGGCTTGTTATTACCTTCAGCTAGATGATTTAGACAACGCAATAAAGTTTGCTAAAGGTGCGCATTATTTTAATCCTAAAAACTGGCAATTTATCGACAAGTTAAATGAGGTTATTAGAGCGATGAATGCTAAAAACAAAGCGCTAACTACTGCTGAGCTAGTGCCAGCAAAAGGCAGCACTATGCGTAAGTTTAAAAACTTATTAAAACGGTAAGTCCTTAAGTTATTTATAGAGCTAAGTAGAATCATAAGTTAAGCTGGCATTCAAAAATTAAGGTGTTTAATTTACGCTACCTAATTTGTATCTAGGTACTGTGGGGGAATTCATAAAGCTGGTTATTGCACGTAATGCTGTACTTGTTTATTTGCAAGCTACATGGGCTGACGTCATAGTTTGTGATACTGCTTACAATCCTAATTTAACCCGTAGACGTGAAAATTTTGCGATTAAGCCTTTTAGGTAGTTAATAAAAAGTAAAACTAGCGTTATTATTCGTTATGTTTTTTTGTGTGCTTAATTAAAGTAAGCTAGAATTGCTTTTAGTTTGTAAATGACTGTTTGTTTGAGTTGTTTTATCTTTTTATAGAGAGAGTATGATCCCAATTTCGGCAACTAATAATCAGTTTATATTGCAATCTACTTATCCAATTGCAAGTAGCGTAAGTGTTGTTTGTGGTATGTCTGTTTATATCAACGACCGGCTAGAGTGGGTAAAACAAGCAGTTGAGAGTGTTTTAAACCAAACTTTACCTGCTGATTTATTTATGATCGTGCTCGATGGTGAAGTAGCAGACGATATTGCTATTTACTTAACTAAAATAGAAAAACAACACCCAAATTTAGCGCTAGTGCATGGCCTAAAAAATAAAGGGTTAAGCACATGCATGAACTACATTATCGACTCAACCTTACCACTAAATCCAGAATACTTTTTTAGAATGGATGCCGATGATATTTGCGTACCTCACCGTTTTGAAAAACAAGTTACTTTACTAAATAAGCATCAAGATGTTGATGTGCTTGGCTCTGCTTTGTGGGAAGTAGACGAACAAGGTAACAGAGCAGGTATACGTAGGTTACCCCTTACTCATTCTAAATTAATTTGCGCTTTTTCGCGTCGTTGCCCTATAAACCATCCTACGGTTGCTATTAGGTATAGTGTATTTGCACGTGGGCATAGGTATTTAACTAACATGCTTAACACTCAAGACTATTTTTTATGGATAGCACTGGCAAAAGATGGCTGCAAATTTGCGAATGTAAAAGAGCCATTACTCCATTTTAGGCGCATAAATGGTTTTTATAAGCGCCGTGGTAGAGGTAAGTCGGTAAATGAATTTAAAGCTAGGCTTTTAGCTATGGATTCCCTTAAGCAAAAGTCGTTACAAAATTATTGTTATGCGTTATTTGTATTAGTATTACGAATGATGCCTTCATGGATTATAAAAGTTGCATATAAAGCCGACCGCTTTATATTGGGCTTAAGTAAACACAATTAATTATGATTGGTGCAGTTTTAGTTGTTTATAAGCCCGACCTAGCGTTAACAGAACGATTATTAACGCGTTTATATGGGCAAACAGAAGAAGTGGTTATAGTTGATAATAGCCCAACCCCTCACGATTTCACAAAAGTAATTAGTCATTACCATTATATTCATCTTGCTGATAACTCGGGTATTGCGCATGCGCATAATGCTGGGCTTATTTATCTTTTAAAAGCAGGGTGTGAGTATGCCATTTTACTTGACCAAGACAGCTTAATACCTACTGATATGGTTTTCAATTTAAGCAGTTTGCTTAAGGCATCTACTAAAGTGAAGCAAAATGTAGTTGCTATTGGCCCTAGAATTCGTTGTAGTTTTTCAGATAAAAAAGTAAACCCTATGGTTCAAAAAGAGGTGTTTGAATACGACGACCTAGTTGGTGTTACTCAAATTATTGCTTCAGGGATGATGATAGATTTAAGCGCTCTTGATCATATAGGTTTAAAAGACGAATCTTTATTTATTGATGGGGTTGACCATGAATGGTGCTGGCGTGCTCGAAGTATGGGGTTTGATATTGCTAAAGCCAAAAATATAGAAATGGTTCATCGTTTAGGAGACTCTCGCAGTAAGTTTGTGGGTATAACTTATAAAGTTGGTGCCCCAATTAGGCTGTATTATCAGTTTAGAAATATTTTATTGTTGAGCCGCAGGGCTTACGTTCCAAATTATTGGAAAGTAAGGTGTTTGTTTTTTATGCCGATTCGCTTTTTTTTAAATTCTGTTATGCAAAAAAATAGACGTAAGCGCTTTGGGTTTATGCTCAAAGGTATTTACGATGGATTGCTAGGTAGAAAAGGCTCTTATGATAAACATTGGAAATAGTATAAAAAGAGCGACTATATAGGTTTTGTAATCACTCATAAAATGAGTAACTACCACCACTGAGAAGAAAGGGAGAAGTGATTTACCTTCTCTTTGTAGCGCGAAGCGCCTCAGTGTTCTCGGTGGTAAAAATGTTTTGTAGGTGAGGTTTTATAGCTTGTTTTTAATAAAGTTAATTTATATGAGCGCGAAGTAAATTCGCACCTACAAGGTGGCATATGTTGTAGGTGAGGTTTTATACCTCGCTTATAGTGTGAGTAATTAAGACATTATTATCACCACAGAGAACACAGAGAAGTGAAAGAGAAGATCTAATAACTTCTCTGTGTAGCGCGAAGCGCCTCGGTGCCCTCGGTGGTAAAAATGTTTTGGGCTAAATGCTCATAAAGTAATTAAGACATTATTATCACCACCGAGAGGACAAGGAGAAGTGAAGGAGAAGATCTATCTAATAACTTCTCAGTGTAGCGCGAAGCGCCTCGGTGCCCTCGGTGGTAAAAATGTTTTGTAGGTGAGGTTTTATACCTTGTTTTTAACAAAGTTAATTTAGATGAGCGCGAAGTAAATTCGCACCTACAAGGTGGCATATGTTGTAGGTGAGGTTTTATACCTCGCTAATAAAGTGATTAATCACCACCGAGAAGACAAAGAGAAGTGAAAGAGTAGATCTAATAACTTCTCTGTGTAGCGCGAAGCGCCTCTGTGTTCTCGGTGGTAAAATTGTTTTGGGCTAAATGCTCATAAAGTAATTAAGACATTATTATCACCACCGAGAGGACAAGGAGAAGTGAAGGAGAAGATCTATCTAATAACTTCTCAGTGTAGCGCGAAGCGCCTCGGTGCCCTCGGTGGTAAAAATGTTTTGTAGGTGAGGTTTTATACCTCGCTTATAGAGTAAATAAGGATTATTTACTCTCTTGATGAAGCACTCAGCACCTTAGTGAAGAATATAGTACTATGAACGCATACTTGCGCATTGAATGCGGTGTTTATAATATTTAAACTAGTACGCATAATAGTTTTAGTTTAGCCAAATAATATTTTAATAATTGGCTTGGATGGATTTTGATAATTTAGGATATAAACAAACGTTATGAATGAAGAAAAGTTAACTCACCTTAAGGCCCTCGAAGCCGAATCAATTCATATAATGCGTGAAGTAGCCGCAGAATTTGATAATCCAGTAATGCTTTACTCTGTTGGTAAAGACTCTTCGGTATTACTGCATTTAGCACGTAAAGCTTTTTATCCAGGTAAAATACCTTTTCCGTTAATGCACGTAGATACAAACTGGAAATTTAAAGAAATGATTCAGTTTAGAGATCAAATGGCTGAAAAGCATGGTTTCGATTTAATTGTTCATAAAAATCCTGAAGGTTTAGAAATGGGGATTAGCCCATTTGTTCATGGTAGTGCTAAACATACTGACATTATGAAAACTCAAGGTTTAAAGCAAGCCCTTGATATGAATGGTTTTGATGCTGCATTTGGTGGTGCTCGTCGCGATGAAGAAAAATCTCGTGCTAAAGAGCGTGTTTATTCATTTCGTGATAAAAACCATCGTTGGGATCCTAAAAACCAACGCCCAGAACTTTGGAATGTTTATAACAGCAAAGTCGATAAAGGTGAAAGTATTCGCGTATTCCCACTTAGCAATTGGACTGAGTTAGATATTTGGCAATACATTTACCTTGAAGGTATTGAAATTCCGTCATTATATTTTGCACAAGAGCGTCCTGTTGTTGAGCGTGATGGCACATTAATTATGGTTGATGATGAACGAATGGAGCTTGAAAAAGGCGAAGAAGTTCAGCAAAAAATGGTTCGCTTTAGAACATTGGGTTGTTATCCATTAACTGGTGCTGTTGAGTCTGTGGCTCAAACATTACCTGAAATTATCCAAGAAATGCTGCTTTGTACTACGTCAGAGCGCCAAGGCAGAGTAATCGATAACGATTCAGCTGGTTCTATGGAAAAGAAAAAAATGGAAGGTTATTTCTAACCATACGTTAGAAGCTTTAAGAGACAAGTTATTACTAAATTATAAATAACTACTTGTTATTAACCTATTACGAACCAAATTTCAGAGAAAATTATGTCACAAGATACAAACTTACTTGCAACCGATATTGAAGCTTATTTAAAAGTACACGAAAACAAAGATATGCTGCGTATTTTAACCTGCGGCAGTGTAGATGATGGTAAATCAACGTTAATTGGCCGCTTACTTTACGACAGCAAAATGATCTTTGAAGATCAGATGGCTGCTATCGAAAAAGATTCAAAACGCTTTAACACTACAGATAACGATTTTGACTTAGCGCTTTTAGTTGATGGCCTTCAGTCGGAGCGTGAGCAAGGTATTACAATTGATGTTGCATATCGATATTTTGCAACGGATCAACGTAAATTTATTATTGCCGATACGCCAGGGCATGAGCAATATACTCGTAATATGGCAACGGGCGCTTCAACATGTGATTTAGCAATTATTTTGATTGATGCTCGCCATGGTGTGCAAGTTCAAACACGTCGCCATAGCTATATTTGTTCTTTGTTAGGAATTAAAAATGTAGTTATTGCCATTAATAAAATGGATGCAGTTGGTTACGAGCAATCTGTTTATCAAAACATTAAAAAAGATTACCGAGAGTTTGCTGAAAAATTATCTTTTGATGATATACGTTTTGTACCAATTTCGGCACTGCGTGGTGATAACGTAGTAAATGAAAGTGAAGCGATGTCTTGGTACCCTGGCTCTACGCTAATGAAGCTTTTAAACACGGTTTCAGTGACGCATGCTAAAAATGATGAATTTAGACTGCAAGTACAATATGTTAACCGTCCTAATTTAGATTTTCGTGGCTTTAGTGGCACTATAGCTGCTGGCGATATTAGAGTGGGGGATACTGTTGCGTCATTACCTTCAGGTAAAGAAAGTAAAGTTAAATCAATAGTTACTTTTGATGGCAACCTTGAAAAAGCTTCTGCTGGTATGGCTATTACATTAACGCTTGAAGATGAGATTGATGTTAGTCGTGGCGATATGTTAGTGCGCCCTCATCAAAAACCTCATTCATCTGCTAATTTAGAAGCTGATGTGGTTTGGATGACTGAAGAGGCATTACAAGTTGACCGTGAGTATGAAATAAAAGTTGGCAGTAAGTCTGTTTTTGGCCACGTAGAAGCTGTTAACTATAAAGTTGACGTGAATACGCTAGAGCAAAAAGAAGCGTCGCAGCTAAACTTAAATGAGATTGGTAACTGTCAATTTGCTTTAACAGCACCTGTACAATTTGATGCTTATGATACTAATAAGCACACAGGAGCGTTTATTATTATTGATCGCTTAACTAACGTAACTGTTGGTGCTGGGATGATACGTAAGCCTCTGGATGCTAAAACGAATAAATCGCAAAACCAACACTCTGTTTTTGAAGTTGAGTTTAATGCGTTGGTTCGTAAACACTTTCCTCATTGGGATGCAAAAGTAATCCGATAGATTGCTCGTGCTAAGCATTGCGGGCTTTTTTAGCCCGCACTTTTGTTTTATTAACTATGGATGGCTACTATAATTATGCCATTAGATGCTTATCTAACGCTTTTTATTTTTGCACTTACGGTTACTGGATTAGTTGTTATTCAAGGAAGGCCTGTCGCTGTTTTTGGAGCGACACTTATTGCTTTGATAGCTTGTGATTTGGTTACTAAAGAACAATTTTTAACAAGCATTGCAAACCCTGGTTTAGTGACTTTAATTTTACTTGTATTGTGCTCTTTAGCACTTGAAAAAACACGTTTGTTAAGGGTTGTAGCATCTAAAATAATTGTGAGTAGTTACCATTCTACTTGGTTTAGGTTATTTGGAGTTACTACACTTTTTTCGTCTATTTTAAATAATACAGCTGTTGTCGCTACGTTACTTTCTCCTATACGTAATAATCCTCACCACTTTTCGAGTAAACTACTTTTACCTCTTTCCTACGCTTCTATTTTAGGTGGTACTTTAACACTTATAGGAACGTCAACTAATTTGATTGTTAACTCAATGTATATTGAGGCTTCTGGACGTTCACTGTCGTTTTTTTCGTTCACAGCAATTGGGGCTATTTTAGTTGTTTGCTGTGGTGTTGTTATGTATTTTTGCACGAATATGTTACCCAGTATTGAGCAAAAAAAGGCGACCTCTGAAGGGTATTTTATTGATGCTAAGGTTGCTGAAAACTCTGAGCTTATCGGGCGTTCCGTTGAAGCTAATGGCTTGAGGCATTTAGAGTCATTGTTTTTAGTTGAAATAGTGAGAAAGGGGCACTTAATTAGCCCTGTGTCTCCTTCGGAGGTTATACAGTGCTCTGATAGGCTTATATTTTGTGGCGAAGTTACTAAGTTACTTCAGCTTGGACAATTTACAGGCTTAGAGATTTTTGCTGAAAAAAACGGTACGTTAAATAGCAATTTAACTGAAGTAGTAGTTAGACAGGAAAGTATTATTGTTGGTAAAACCTTAAAAACAACAGGTTTTAGGGCTTTATTTGATGCCGCTGTAGTTGCAATTAGACGCGATGGTGAGCAGGTCTCAGGAAAGTTAGGGGATGTTGTAATTCGTTCTGGTGACTTTTTAGTCTTAGCGGTGGGTAAAGATTACAAAACAAGAACCAATATTAATAAAAACTTTTTAGTACTTTCTGGTGTTGAGCCTGAATCAAGAATAAATGGGTGGCGTGCTTGGCTATCTATTGGTGGGTTTATTTCAATCATTGTACTGGCCGCTTTTGGTATTCTAGATTTATTAGAAGGTTTAGTATTATTACTCGGAGCGTTATTATTCACTCATAGTTTAACTACGAATGAGCTGGTTAGACGCTTTCCAGTTGATATTTGGTTAGTTGTTTCGTCGGCAATTTTGCTTTCAAATGCTTTAGTTAATTCTGGTGTAGTAGTTACATTAGGCGATTTTATTGGCCAGTATAACGATCCGAGCTATGTATATATTGCTTTAATTTTTGTTTATATAGCAACTTGGTTAATGACTGAGTTTGTGACTAATAACGCGGCAGCTGCATTAATGTTTCCTATAGGTTATACCATTGCGCTTGGGTTTGGAGTAGATGTATTGCCGTTTGTTATGACAGTTGCTTTTGCTGCAAGTGGAAGTTTTATAAGCCCTTATGGTTATCAAACTAATTTAATGGTTTTTAATGCCGGTAACTATAGATTAAATGACTTTGTTAAAATGGGCTTACCTGTCAGTGTTGTTTATGCAGTGGTTGTTTTAGTTTGTATTCCGGTGTTTTTTCCGTTTAAGTAGACACGTAATGGACTATAGTGTCACATTTTAAATTATATTACGTCGGTGTGGGGTTACCTCGGGCCGTACAAGAATAAAAGGTAAGGTATATTAATGAGCCAGGATGAAAATATAGTATGGCACACGCAAACGGTGTCACGAGAACAAAAGCAAGGTCATAAAGGACATAAGCCGGTTTTGCTTTGGTATACGGGATTAAGTGGCTCAGGTAAGTCTACTATTGCTAATGCGGTGGAATCAAAATTATTTGAATTAGGTTGTCATACTTATTTGTTAGACGGTGACAATGTTCGTATGGGTCTAAATAAAGGGCTCACATTTAGCGATGAAGACCGTATTGAAAACATCCGTCGTATTAGTGAAGTTGCTAAGTTATTTGTTGATGCTGGCTTAATAGTGTCGACAGCATTTATTTCTCCATTTGCTACAGATCGTGCCCAGGCTCGCAGTATTATGGCCAACGGTGAGTTTATTGAGGTGTTTATTGATACTCCAATAGAAGTATGCGAAAGCCGCGATCCTAAAGGTTTGTATAAAAAAGCGAGAGCTGGCGAAATACCTAACTTTACGGGGATTAGCTCTGCTTTTGATGTACCAATATCACCAGAGTTACATGTAAAAACAGCACAGCAAAGTATTGAACAAAGTGTTGAGCAAATTATTCAGTATTTAAAAGAAAAAGAAGTTATAAAATTATAGGTATTCAGATTTTGATACCTGAATAATTTAAAGATTAACCGCTTAGTTAAGCAAAGTACTTTGTTTTCTGACTTTGAGACTATTATGAAATACGATGTTTTTAATGGTGATGCTGATGGTATTATCGCATTACTTCAGTTACAACTCGCTAATCCGACAGACACAGTTAAAGTAACTGGGGTTAAGCGTGATATTCAGTTACTAAAAAAAGTAACACCACAATCAGGCGACTGTATTCGTGTGCTTGATATTTCAATGGAAAAAAATATGCCAGCTCTTCATGATGCTTTAACGGCTGGCGCTAAAGTTATGTATGTTGACCATCACAAAGCAGGTGACATTCCTAATCACGCAAATTTATTTCCTCATATAGATCTGGATGCAAATATGTGCACCAGTTTAATTGTGAGTGATTTACTTAATAATCAATTCCACATGTGGGCAATTACTGCTGCATATGGTGATAATTTATTTGCAAAGGCTGATGCTGAAGCTGATAAGTTAAAACTGACTGAATTACAAAAATCGCAGCTAAAAGCATTTGGTACGTATATTAATTATAATGGTTATGGGAGTGAAGTTGCTGATTTACATTTTTCTCCAGAGGCTCTTTACGAGCAACTTTTGCAATATAAATCGCCGCTTGATGCCATTAACGATGAAAACTCTGCTTACTATACTTTAGAGCGTGCTTATAAAGCTGATATGAAAAAAGCTGCAGGGGCCAAAGTTCTGCATGATTGTGATACTGCCAAAGTTATTTTATTAGATGATGAGCCTTGGGCGCGTCGTGTTAGTGGTGTATTAGGTAATGATTTAGCTAACCAAGCTCCGACTAAAGCGCATGGTGTTGTTACAAGCAATAATAAGGGAAGTTACACTGTTAGTGTACGCGCTCCGCTTAGTAATAAGCAGGGGGCTGTTGATATATGCAGTAAGTTTGCAACCGGTGGTGGGCGAGCGGCTGCTGCTGGAATTAATGAGCTGCCTGAGTCGCAACTTTCAAATTTTATAACTGAACTAGTAGGTTACTATAAGTAATGTATTTAGATGAGTTCTAAATCTTATTTATTAAGTGAATTCACAAACTGAATAAGTAATAGTTATCAACACAGAGGGTACAGAGAAGTATCTAATAACTTCTCCGTGTAGCGCGAAGCGCCTTTGTGATCTAGGTGGTAAAATTGTTTTGTAGGTGAGGTTTTATACCTCGCTTTTGGTAAAGTTAATTTAGATGAGCGCGAAGTAAATTCGCACCTACAAGGTGGCATAGGTTGTAGGTGAGGTTTTATACCTCGCTTATAGAATAAATAAGTGATTATCACCATCGAGAAGACAAGGATAAGTGAAGGAGAGGAGCTAATAACTTCTCCGTGTAGCGCGAAGCGCCTCGGTGTTCTCGGTGGTAAAATTGTTTTGTAGGTGAGGTATTATACCTCGCTTTTGGTAAAGTTAATTTAGATGAGCGCGAAGTAAATTCGCACCTACAAGGTGGCATAGGTTGTAGGTGAAGTTTTATACCTAGCTTATAGAGTAAGTGATTAAGATATTATTATCACCACCGAGGAGACAAGGAGAAGTGAAAGAGAAGATCTAAGAACTTCTCCGTGTAGCGCGAAGCGCCTCTGTGCTCTCGGTGGTAAAATTGTTTTGGGCTAAATGCTTATAAAGTGATTAAGACATTATTATCACCACCGAGAAGATAAGGAGAAGTGAAAGAGAAGATCTAAGAACTTCTCCGTGTAACGCGAAGCGCCTCTGTGCTCTCGGTGGTAAAATTGTTTTGGGCTAAATACTCATTAAGTGATTAAGACATTATTATCACCACAGAGAAGACAAGGTGAAGTGAAAGAGAAGATCTAAGAACTTCTCCGTGTAGTACCTCTGTGTTATGGGTGATAAAATTGTTTTTAAGTGAACGCTCATAAAGTAAAATTAGAATGATTAACACTATAAATATTAAGGGAATAAAATGAAAATTGCCGTTGTAGGTACAGGCTATGTAGGCCTTTCTAATGCTATGTTGTTAGCACAACACAATGAAGTGGTTGCATTAGATATAGACGAACACAAAATTGCGCTTTTAAACAATAAGCAATCGCCTATTGTTGATACTGAAATTAGTGATTTTTTAACACGCAGTGATTTAAATTTTACAGCCACAACTGATAAAGTAGCCGCATACAAAAATGCCGATTTTGTAATTATTGCGACTCCAACCGATTACGATGTTGAAAATAACTACTTTAATACAAGCTCTGTAGAGGCTGTAATTAAAGATGCGATAGCGCATAACCCAAATGCAGTTATGGTGATTAAGTCGACTATACCGGTTGGTTTTACGCAAAATATTAAAGAGACGTTGGGTATTAGTAATTTAATATTTTCACCGGAGTTTTTACGTGAAGGTAAAGCGCTACACGATAACCTATACCCATCGCGTATTGTTGTTGGTGAGCAAACTGAGCGTGCAAGTGTATTTGCTAACTTACTTAAGCAAGGCGCTATCAAAGAAGATATTGAAGTACTTTTTACTGACTCAACTGAAGCCGAAGCTATTAAGTTGTTCTCAAACACTTATTTAGCAATGCGTGTAGCTTACTTTAATGAGCTTGATAGCTACGCTGAAGCGCATGGCTTAAACTCAAAGCAAATTATACAGGGTGTTAGTTTAGACCCACGTATTGGTGATCATTACAATAATCCATCGTTTGGATATGGCGGTTACTGCTTACCAAAAGATACTAAGCAATTACGTGCAAATTATGCAAATGTACCAAACAACATTATTGGTGCGATTGTTGATGCTAATACGACACGTAAAGACTTTATTGCGGACTCAATAATTAAGCGTAGCCCTAAAGTGGTTGGCGTGTATCGTTTAGTAATGAAAACAGGGTCTGATAACTTTAGAGCTTCTGCTATTCAAGGTATTATGAAGCGCATTAAAGCTAAAGGTATTGAGGTAGTAGTTTACGAGCCAGTACTTGAAGAAAATGAGTTTTATCACTCTCGCGTAATTAAAGACTTAAATGAATTCAAGCAAATATCTGACGTTGTTGTATCTAACCGTATGGTTGAAGAGCTCAGTGATATTGCAGACAAAGTTTATACACGCGATTTATTTGGTAGTGATTAATAAACAAAGTTTAAAGGCTAAAGGCAAAGGCTAAAAGTTAAAGGCTAAAAGTTAAAGACTAAAGGTTAAAGGCTAAAGTATAAGTCAAAAACTAAGGTAAATTTATATTAGGGGGCGTTGTGCAGTTTGAGGACTTATATGTATGGCAACGCTCTGCCGATTTAGCTTGTGAAGTTTTTATTTACTTTAAGGCAAGTAAGCAATTTGGTTTAAAAGATCAAATTACACGATCTGCATTATCAATTTCATCAAATATTGCAGAGGGTTATGAGAGAAAAACAGCTAAAGATTACTGCCGTTTTCTCTCTTACTCTAAAGGTAGCTGTGGTGAGCTTCGGTCACAAATATATATTGCCTTAAAAATTGGTGAAGTTGATACAAAAACAGCAGAAACCTGGATAGAAGAGTCTAGGCAGTTATCAAAAATGATATCTGCCTTAATGAAAACAATTGAAACTTGGGATTAGGCCTTTAGTCTTCAACTTTCAACTTTCAACTTTCAACTTTCAACTTTCAACTTTCAACTTTCAACTTTCAACTTTCAACTTTCAACTTTCAACTTTCAATTTTCAACTTTATCAGCTTAAAGATTAGGAAATTATGAAATATTTAGTAACGGGTGCTGCTGGTTTTATTGGCGCGGCAACATGTCAAAAATTGTTAGCGGCTGGCCATGTAGTAGTCGGTATTGATAACCTTAACAACTATTACGATGTAAATTTAAAACTAGCTCGTTTAGCGCAGTTTGAAAGCCATGAAGCGTTTACATTTATTAAGCTTGATATAAGTGAACGCCCAGCAATGAGCGAGTTATTTAAAACACAGCAGTTTGATAAAGTAATACATTTAGCGGCGCAAGCCGGTGTTAGGTATTCAATAGAAAACCCTGATGCTTATGCTGATTCTAATTTAGTAGGGCATTTAAATGTACTTGAAGGGTGTCGTAATAATAAAGTTAAGCACTTGGTTTATGCTTCATCTAGCTCTGTATATGGCTTAAACGAAAAAACACCGTTTGAAACAACCGACAGTGTTGATCACCCAGTGTCGTTTTATGCTGCTACTAAAAAAGCGAATGAGCTAATGGCGCATAGCTATTCTCATTTATATAGCTTACCTACAACAGGCTTACGCTTTTTTACCGTTTATGGCCCTTGGGGTCGTCCAGATATGGCACCATATATTTTTACTAAAAAAATACTTGCCGGCGACACTATTGATATAAACAACAATGGCGATATGTGGCGTGACTTTACTTACATAGATGACATAGTAGAAGGCGTTGTTCGTGCCGCCGATGTTATACCTGTTGCAAACCCTGACTGGAGGGTTGAATCTGGTTCGCCAGCTTCTAGCTCTGCGCCGTATGCGGTTTATAATATTGGCCACGGTAGCCCAATAAACCTAATGAAGTTTATAGAAGCCATTGAGGCTGAATTAGGTACTGAAGCTAAAAAGAACTTCCGTGAAATGCAAGCCGGCGATGTTTATAAAACTTATGCTGATACTACGGATTTATTTAATGCAACAGGCTATAAAGCGCAAGTTGGTGTTAAGCAAGGCGTAAGTGAGCTTATCAAGTGGTATAAAGACTTTTATAAATAAAGGTTACAATTTGTAAGTCATTTAAAAACACTGTTTTCATTTGAGACAGTGTTTTTTATTGGCTTATAATAAAGTTAGGTTAGCTGAGCGCGAAGTAAATTCGCACCTACAGAGGTATATTGTAAGCGTCCGAGCAACGACACCTAGCAGAGTGGATTTAATTAATAGAAAATATCGTCAGTTTCTACTGGAGGTATTATGCAAAAAAG